>QCTA01000025.1 GCA_003211335.1 Prochlorococcus sp. AG-670-O11
TAGCACACCTCTCAATCTGTTCACTACTAAAGTGGCTAAAGCTTCCTTTTCAATATCTTCGGCAATTATGACTAGTGGTTTTCCTGTTTTAGCTATTTGCTCTAGAACAGGTACTAAATCTTGAACTAAAGCAATTTTCTTATCAGTAAGCAAAATGTAAGGCTCGTCTAAAACTGCCTCCATACGCTCAGTATCTGTGGCAAAATAAGGAGAAATGTAACCTTTATCAAATCGCATTCCCTCTGTAACTTCCAATTCAGTGGTCATTGATTTTCCCTCTTCAAGAGAAATAACACCCTCTTTACCAACCTTATCCATTGCATTAGCAATCATTTCGCCAACTTCTTCATCATTACCTGCAGCGATAGTTCCACATTGCGCTATGGCAGTACTGTCGCTAATTGGCTTTGAATTCTCTTCTATTTTACCAACAAGAAATTCAGTGGCCTTATCAATACCTTTTTTAAGTGTAATTGCGTTAGCACCTGCTGCTACGTTTCTTAAGCCAGCTTTTACCATTGCATGGGCTAAAACAGTAGCGGTAGTAGTCCCATCACCTGCCGCATCATTTGTTTTTGAAGCAGCTTGTCTGATTAGAGCGACACCAGTATTTTCAATGTGGTCCTCTAATTCTATTTCTTTTGCGATTGTTACTCCATCGTTAATAATTTGAGGAGCCCCAAATTTTTTCTCTAAGACAACATTTCTTCCTTTTGGTCCAAGCGTTACTGCTACAGACTCAGCAAGGATATCAATGCCTCTTTCAAGCGCTCTTCGAGCTTGCTCGTTGTAAATAATTCTTTTAGCCATGTTAGGCAAGTAATTTAATAATAAGTTTTAATAATTTTTGAAACAAATAAATTAGCCGACTACAGCCAAAATATCTTTTTCTGAAAGCAAGACGTACTCATCTCCTCCCAATTTAATGTCAGTACCAGCATATTTGCTGTACAAGACTTTATCGCCAATACTCACTTCAGGAGTTTGTCGGGAACCATCGTCGTTAAGCTTCCCAGGACCAACCTGAGCAACTTCTCCTACCTGTGGTTTTTCTTTAGCTGAGTCAGGCAAAAGGATGCCCCCAGCAGTTTTTTCCTCAGATTCGGAAACTTTGATGAATATTCTATCTCCCAGTGGTTTGACTGTAGAGACTGTAAGTGAAACAGCTGCCATAGATTAATGGAGTATCATAAATGCGACGCTATGCGTCAAAAATTTGGCAAGAGTATTACTCAAACCTTATGATCAACAACATAAACTGTTAAGCAGCAATTAAACCACTCTTTAACTGTGCGGTTGGCCGAACCCAGTTAACGAATATACCCTCGGGGTGGTAATATTTCGCATTATGAGCTGTTCTAAAATCAGCTAATCCTCACCAAGTTAATAAAAATGGTAGCAACTCCATCAACTTCAGCACCAACAAAAGGTGTAGTACGTCAAGTAATAGGTCCAGTTTTGGATGTAGAATTTCCCGCTGGTAAGTTACCAAAAATTTTGAATGCTTTACGAATTGAATCTAAAAATCCTGCAGGTCAAACGATAGCGCTCACTGCAGAGGTTCAACAACTACTAGGTGACCATAGAGTAAGAGCTGTTGCAATGAGCGGCACAGATGGCCTTGTAAGGGGCATGGAGGCGACTGATACAGGGGCTCCAATATCCGTTCCTGTTGGAGAGGCGACTTTAGGAAGAATATTTAACGTATTAGGAGAACCAGTAGATGAACAAGGGCCAGTAAAGACTTCGGATACCGCCCCAATTCATAGATCTGCACCAAAATTAACTGATCTAGAAACTAAGCCTAAAGTTTTCGAAACTGGAATTAAGGTTATCGATTTGTTAGCGCCTTATAGGCAGGGTGGAAAGGTTGGATTGTTTGGAGGAGCTGGCGTAGGTAAAACAGTTCTAATACAAGAATTAATTAATAACATTGCTAAAGAGCATGGTGGTGTATCAGTTTTTGGTGGAGTTGGTGAAAGGACAAGAGAAGGGAATGATTTGTACGAGGAATTTAAAGAGTCAGGAGTAATAAATGCAGATGATTTATCTCAATCAAAAGTAGCTTTGTGCTTCGGACAGATGAATGAACCCCCAGGTGCAAGAATGAGAGTTGGTTTATCGGCATTAACTATGGCCGAACATTTTAGAGATGTAAATAAGCAAGATGTACTTCTTTTTGTAGACAATATATTTAGATTTGTACAAGCCGGTTCGGAAGTTTCAGCTTTGCTTGGAAGAATGCCTTCTGCGGTTGGTTATCAACCAACTCTAGGAACTGATGTTGGGGCATTACAAGAAAGGATCACTTCAACTTTAGAAGGTTCTATCACTTCAATTCAAGCGGTATATGTTCCAGCGGATGATTTAACTGACCCTGCTCCTGCAACAACCTTCGCACACTTAGACGCTACAACCGTTCTTGCAAGAGGTCTTGCTGCAAAAGGTATATATCCAGCAGTTGATCCTTTAGATTCAACCAGCACAATGTTACAACCCTCAGTAGTTGGAGACGAGCATTACAAGACAGCTCGTGCAGTTCAATCAACTTTACAAAGATATAAAGAGCTCCAAGATATTATTGCAATTCTTGGATTAGATGAATTATCAGAAGAAGATAGATTAACTGTTAGCAGAGCGCGAAAGATTGAAAAATTCTTATCTCAGCCTTTCTTTGTGGCAGAAATATTCACAGGAATGTCTGGTAAATACGTAAAACTAGAAGATACGATTAATGGTTTTAATATGATACTTGCTGGTGAACTTGATGATTTACCCGAACAAGCTTTTTATTTGGTGGGTAATATTGATGAAGTAAAAGCAAAAGCAGAAAAAATTGAATCCGAAAAATAAATTATCAACTTTTATCAATAATTTTAAACTCTCTAAAAATTTAAATTTATGGCAATTTCACTTAAAGTTTTAGCTCCAAATCAAAATGTTTACGAAGGTAAAGCTGAAGAGGTCATTCTTCCTAGTACCACCGGTCAAATCGGTGTACTCCCTGGTCATATATCTTTGGTTACCGCTATAGATATTGGTGTCTTAAGACTAAGGATGAATTCCGAATGGAAATCGATAGCTTTAATGGGGGGCTTTGCTGAAATCGAATCAGATGAAGTTATAGTTCTAGTTAATAGCGCTGAAATTGGTTCAGACATCAATATCCAAAAGGCTGAGGATGCTCTTAAAGAAGCAAAATTAGCAATTAACAAATTTCCTGAAAATGAGAAAAGTTCAGAAAAAATTAAAGCTCTTAATGAAATATCAAAAGCTGAGGCAAGAATTCAAGCTTCAAAAAACTAAATTTTAAGCTGTCCCACAGAAAGCAACTTCAGGAAATTTGAGCTTTGCCTCTTCCAATTTTTTCGTTTTACCTTCTTCTTGCCAATAGTTTATTACTTCAGTAGCTTTGTTAAGTATTTCAACCCTTTCATTATCAGTAATCCAATTTTTATTCTCTAGTTCGCTTTTTAACTTTTCCCAAGCGTCATCTCTTGGCCAAAAATAGTAAGCGGTAAGAGGACTTGGACCTCCTCCAACAATTTGATCTACCGCCAATGCAACATTATCAGGTAACCATAAAATTTTAATTATAAATCTACCCTCATCAGGTTTTGGTGTATAACCTGTAGGAACTCCATCTTCATCTCTTTTAGCTGCGGCTAAAACTGCATTTGCTCCCATCATTCCTGCATTTGGGGAAGTTGTTTTTGATTTTTGAGACACACTTTTTTGTTCTTGCTGATCAGGAGTATTCTCAGTAGTCTTATTTGATGAAGTCATTAAAGTATTATTGAATCTATTTTTATAATTTATCAGCTAATGGACACTAATTGATCGTTTTGATCAAAAATTCTAGGATTTATTTATCGATTATAACTAAAAATATATTTTATCTTTCATTAGATACTTCATAAAAATCATAAATTGTTGTCTCTAAAGAATCCCAAAGATCTTTGGGAATATCATTTTCTTCTGCAAACATTCCAAGTTGACTAGCCAAGCCTCTTGCCTGGGATAATTTGTAATCATAAGAACTAGTTTTATCCATTTTAAATTTTTTATCCTTATAAAAAAATAAATCTATTAATTAAATAAGTCAAATATTCAATACTCTAAATCAGGAATCTCTTTCAATGCAGAGAAGCTTAGAATTTCTGGATCTTGTTCGTTTACAAGAATATCATCTTCAATTCTTATTCCTATACCTTTCCATTTTTCATCAATACTAGGCTGCCCTTCTGGGACTGGAATTCTATCACTAATATAAATACCTGGTTCGACAGTAAGAATCATTCCATTCTGTAATGGAACATCATATTCTCCCATCCTATATGCTCCAACATCATGAACGTCTAAACCAAGCCAATGTCCTGTTCTATGCATATAAAAATGTTTGTAAGATCCGTTTTCAATTATTCCATCAGTATCTCCTCTTAATAGTCCAATTTCCTTTAATCCTTCAACCAGAATTCTTAAAGCAACATTATGGACATCAGTAGAGTTAGAACCTTTTACCGAACTCTTTATTGCAGTTTTCTGGGCTTCTAAAACAATTTCATATATAAATCTCTGCTCTTTAGAAAATTTCCCTCCAATAGGAATAGTCCTTGTAATATCACCATTGTAATAATCAATTAATGAACAACCTGCATCTACCAATAATAAATCACCCTTATTTAATTCAGAATTATTTGATGTGTAATGCAAAATGCAGGCATTATCCCCTGAAGCAACGATAGAGTTATAGGCAGGACCTCTTGCGCCTTTTTCTAAAAAGAATCCTTCTATTAATCCTTGGATTTGTCTTTCATTTTTCTTTGATGAAATAGATTCCCTTACTAATTCATGGGCTTCAGCTGAAATTTGAGTAGCCACTCTCATTCTATTTATCTCAAAGTCACTTTTAATTAAGCGCATTTCATTGAGATAAATTTCAGGAGATTTTATAGAGTTTGCTCCAATTCCTACTCTTGAACGGGCTTCAAGTTGTTGAGAGAATACTTCCAAAACTATTTTTTCAATCTTAGGATGTTTGCCAATTGAATAAACAATTTCCTCTGAATCATTAATATAAATTGGAAGTAAATCTTTAAAATCATTAATTGAATGAGCTTTATCTGCCTTAAATTCTCTTTCCGCACCTTCTATCCCCCATCTAAAGCCGTGCCAAACCTCACTCAAAATGTCTTTTGGAGCAACAAACAAAATAAATCTTTCCCCTTTTGGTTTATTAGATAAGAAAAGAGCGATAGAATCTGGTTCATCTAAACCAGTCAGGTACCAAAAATTGCTATCTTGCCTAAAAGGATATTCACAATCGGCATGATGTCTAACTAAGTTGGAGCTTGGGATAATAGCAGCTCTACCATTTAATTTTTTCAAGAAAATTTCTCTTCTTTCATCAAATATTTTGCTCTCTGGTTTAAACATAAAAGTTTTGATTGGCGAATTTTATAAAAAAATGGAAGAATGAATTACAAGATATTTTAAATAATTAATTTTAATGGAACCAAGTGTTTACATTCTAATTTTACTGATAATAATCATTTTAGTAGGTTCGGCATGTTGTTCAGGAGTAGAAGCAGCTTTTTTAGCGGTGAATTCAATAAGGATTTTAGAATTAGCATCAAAACAAAAACCTAAAAGTTCCGCTAATCAACTACTTAAACTGAGAAAACATCTTGGAAGAACTTTAACTGTAATTACAATTACTAATAATGGATTCAACATAATAGGTAGTCTCCTTTTGGGTGTCTATGGGGCTTTAATAATTAAAAGTAATTTCGGCTTAACATTATTTTCAATTATTTTTTATGTATTAGTTGTATTACTAGGCGAGGTACTTCCTAAAGCGTTAGGTACAAGATTTTCAATACAAATAGCCATATTATCAGTTCCTATTTTGAGAATGTTAAATAGTTTAATGAGACCATTTTTACTATTAATAGAGCAATTATTTCCTGTTATCACTGCTGAGAACGAAATATCTACTGATGAAGCAGAGATTAGACAAATGGCAAAAATTGGCTCTCAGAAAGGCTTTATAGAGGCTGATGAAGCAGCAATGATAATTAAGGTTTTTCAATTGAATGATCTAAAAGCAAAAGATTTGATGATCCCTAGAGTATCAGCGCCAAGTCTTAATGGGTCCTCAAATCTTGATGAAATTTCAAAACTTATAATTTCGAATAATTCTCCATGGTGGGTTGTTTTGGGAGATAAAGTTGACAAAATACAAGGAATAGCAAAACGTGAAAACTTACTAACTAGTCTTATCAAAGGGGAAAATAAGAAATTACTTTCTGAATTATGTGATCCTGTCGATTACATCCCAGAAATGATAAAAGTAGACAAGTTGTTAACAAGATTTGACAAGGATCATAAAGGAGTAAAAGTAGTAGTAGATGAATTCGGAGGATTCGTGGGAATAATTGGATCAGAAGCTGTACTATCTGTATTGGCAGGTTGGTGGCAGGAATAAATATGAAGCAAACTAATATTGATAAAAGTTATTTACTTTTAAAAAAATGGTGGGAAAGTATAAAACTTACAAACTATGAAAAATGTAATCTAAATAAAGAAATTATTTCTTTAAATCAACAACTATTTAGACTCAAAGAAAAACAATTAAGAATTGGAATATATGGAAAGTCAGGCGTGGGGAAATCTTATATTTTAAATTTATTATTAGGGAAAAAAGATTTTAAGACAGATATCATTAATGGATCTACAAAAAATATTGAAAGGAAAGAGTGGAATTTTAAACATCAAAACCTTAAATCTATCGAATTAATTGATTCTCCTGGCTTTGATTTTTATGATATTAAAAATCCAGACAATATATTTTCGCAAATAAATAGTTCAGAACTAATTTTATTTGCCATAGCTGGAGATATAAATAGAAATGAAGTTTCACAGATCAATTCATTTATAAAGAACGGGAAAAAAATTATTCTTGTTTTTAATAAAATTGATATTTGGGAAAGGAATGATTTAAAAAAAATTTTAGAAAATATAAGATTAAAACTTCCTCATCATGTAAATATTCCAATAATAATAAATTCAAAAAATAATATTAAGAACCATTTAAGTGAATTAATAAATAGTTACGGAGAATGTTTATTGACTTTAAATTCTCTTCAATTAGCTGATAAATTATTTTTGAAAATAAAACAAGAAAGATTGAAGAGAAGACAAAGGGAAGCTCAATCGATTATTGGTAAATTTGCAACAATAAAAGCATCAGGCGTGGCATTAAATCCATTACTTATGCTTGATATTGCAGGTGGTTTTGCATTAGATACTGTATTAGTTAGTGAATTGAGTAAAGTTTATGGGTTAAATATTAAGGGTGAATCAGCACGGAAAATCATCAAAAAAATTTCAATAAACAATATTTTCCTCGGAGCTACTCAAGTTGGTATAAATACATCTTTTAATTTATTACGGAAATTTTTCTTAGCCACTGCTCCTTTTACACACGGTCTATCATTATTACCTTACGGACCAATTGCTATTGTACAAGCAGCAATATCGGTTCGATCCACAAAAATTATTGGGAAATTAGCCGCTAGAGAAATATTTAGGAACAGTAAAGGATGTATTTTAGATCCAACTCACATTATCAAAAAAGTCACAGTAAAAGAACCTGAAATGTTTGACTATACAAAAAATTATTTATCTAATAAAAATTTAGATAATAACTTTGCTATTTTTCTACCTTGAAATTTGATACTAAAAATCGGATTGCCTTATTTGGGACCAGTGCTGATCCTCCAACAATTGGTCATAAGAAAATACTTGAAGAATTATCAACCATGTATTCTTCTGTAGTTACTTATGCAAGTGATAATCCAAAAAAAAAGCATAAAGAAAGTATTTTCTTTCGAAACCTTCTTTTAAAATCACTAATAAAGGAAATAAATAATCCTAAAATCATATTTAATCCAAAAATAAGTAGTCAATGGGCAATAGAGTCAATTGAAAAGTGTAAAAAACTTTATGCCTTCAATAAAATCGATTTTGTAATAGGTAGTGATTTAATTACGGAAATTTTCTCATGGAAAAATTTTGATAAAATTATTCACGAAGTTAAATTACTAATAATCCAAAGAGAAGGATATTCCGTCGAACCTAATACTCTTAAGAGGTTAGAAAATAGTAAAGTTATTTTTGAAATTTCCTCATTAAATATTCCAAATATATCTAGTTCGATGTTTAGATTAAATAACAACTATTCTGATATACCTGAATGTTTAATCGATGTAGTAAAAAATTATAATTTATATGAATTTATTAGGTAGTTGAACGCAATTTCCCATTGCATAATTAATACAATGATGAGAGATCCTTGAAATAAAAAAAAATGCCTCATATAACTGGTAAGACATATTCAAATCATAATTATCCTATAACATTAATTAAGAAAGCAGAATTTAAGAGAAAGCAAGTTACTCCAATACCTAAAATTAAGTAATAATTTAATTGGAAATGTATGGATAATAATAATCGCAATCTCTAATTAAGATAGCTGGTTCTTGAAATTCAATTCTTGAATTTTATTCAAAGGTCTTTGAATTGATCTAGGGTTAATTCCCTCTCTAAGAGCAAGGATTAATCCTGCCGCCTCGAAGTAATTATCCACTTCAATTAATTTGGAATAATTAAAATTATCAAGATTTAATATATTTTTATTTTTTACTGAGATTATATTTAAACCTCTCTCAATACAGGCTAACACTCCTTCACCGCCTATTGCTCCACTTGGAACAACAATAGATTCAATATGATTTGGGTGTAAGGTTATATTTTTATTTTTATCAGTCAATTCTACAAGATCTGGAGCTTTACTTAATCCAATTAGTACTGATGGCAAAAATGTATATCCTATTTCTTCGGAAGCAGCACGAGGATCTAAATTTTCATTCAATTCAATAGGACTTAGTGCAGGTGCATGAGCACAAGGGACTTTGAGAAACTTACTTATTAAGTGACTTATTACGGCCTCAACGCCAGCGATAGGATCAACGCCCCTTCCCTCCCTATATTCATTTGTTTGAATTAAATCTAAATTATCAGGGAATTTAGCTACTATCGCTATCGCAGATATACCATTTTCTATAAGCCTTTCCCCTGCTTCAATTAAAGTATCGGGATTTTCAATTAACCCTTCACTTATACCTTGTGATTCAGAATCAATTAATATTCCTAAAGGTTTTTTTGTTAATACATAAGAGTCAACATCGATACCTAATGTTGATACACAAGCATCTGCGACTTGTAAATGTCTAGTTAATATTTCATGTTCAATACTTGAATCAAAAATTATTCCAATTTTCTGCTGTTTTACACTTTTAAGACCAATTTCTCCTTTAGCAAATCTATCTAAACTATAACCCTCGACATAATAAATATTATCGTTCTTCTCAGAAAGAGATCCCCCATTCATAACATTTGGATGAGTAATTAAGCATCCACTTGCAGATGCCAACAATTTTGCAGCAGGGAGGGCATCACCAGCGAATCCGCCGATTTCGCATCCAATCCCAGTTGGAATAATAAATATTGTTGGAGATATTAGCATTGATTAATTTTTATGAATTGACTGGATATGCTAAAACGGCATTAATTCTTATTTTTTTTATATTATGGGTATCTGCTGAATCTTTAATATCTACTATGGACCATCTTATAACTCCTCCTTTTTTTATTAGATTTTCTGTGATAAATTTTCTCAAATTTGTAATTTTTATTGATGCTGGCCAATCTAAATAAAAATCAACCTTTCTTAATTTCATTTTTGATATTTACCAAATTGATCGTTATATAGATTATCCTCAACATCATCCCCAATAATAATATGCAGATCAGACTTTGGATACGCAACACATAATAGAGCAAATCCCTTTTCTTCCAGATCATCATTTAAACCCATTGCATCTTCTTGTTCAACTAATCCATTTATCACCATTGAGGCACAGCTTGTACATACCCCCGAACAACAACTACTTGGTAAATCAATTCCATTTGCTTTAGCAGCAGATATTATATCTTGATCTTCATGACATAAAAAATTATAAGTCTTTTCTTCTAATTCAACTTTTATGTTAAATGGCGACATTTAAGAATCAGCTAGACTGCTGAACCTCCTACTACTTCTAGTATTTCTTGAGTTATAGCAGCTTGTCTTGCTTTATTATAGGTAAGGTTTAAAGTACTTGCTAATTCCTTAGCATTATCACTCGCATTATTCATAGCAGTCATTCTGCAGGCAAGTTCTGAAGCAGCAGACTCTTGAAGTGCTCTAAGAATCTGATTCTGCAAGTACAAAGGTAATAAAGAATCTAATAATTGATCAGGACTTTGTTCAAACACAATATCGGAAGGTAAATTGTTTGAATCACTCTTTTCCATATTTGATTTTTCAACGAGTAACTTACTATTTTTTGTAGTTAATCTAAAAATCTCATCATTTTCCTCAGCAATTCCTTGAGGATCTAATGGCAACAAAGTTTGCACTACTGGAGCACAACTTACGAGAGTAATGAATTTGGTATATATAATCTCTACTCTATCCGCATTTTCTGATAGGAATTCGGCTAAAACTTCATTAGTAATTCCTTCAGAATCTATTGCTGTTGGTACTTGTTCTAGCTCTTTGAATGTAGTTTTTATTACGTATTTATCCTTCCTATTTTGGAAGTAACCTATTGCCTTTTTGCCAACTAAAATCAAATTTGGTTCATAACCTTGTTTGATCAACTCTGCATACCTAATTTCTACTTTCTTTATTATGTTGGTATTGTATCCACCACATAAACCTCGATCAGCAGTTATGCAGACTAACGAAATAGTTTTTACTTTCCTTTGTGACAACAGAGGAGAGTCTACAGCTTCAAACTGCACCCTAGATTGAATATTTTCTAGGACACGTGCAAGTTTATCAGCGAAAGGTCGGCTTTTAAGTACTTGATCTTGTGCCCTTCTCACCTTTGCTGCTGCAACTAGTCTCATAGCTTCTGTTATTTTTCTAGTATTTTTAACAGAAACAATTCGATCTCTAATTTCTTTAAGATTTGCCATAATATTTCCTTAAAATAAATCTAAACTGTGGCAAGCATTGAGGATTTAACTTCTTTTATTACCTCTTTTAATGTTGTTTCCAAGCTTTCATTAAGTTTCTTCTCTTTAATAATCTCCTCAATAAATTCTGCTTTATTTAACTTAAGGTATTCTCTAAGTTCAGCAGCAAATTTGGTTACATCTTCAACAGGTACTTCATCAATAAGACCCTTAACACCTGCATATACAACCGCGACTTGTTCCGCAAGATTTAACGGTGAGAATTGAGCTTGTTTTAGCAATTCTCTTAATCTTTTACCTCTTTCAAGTTGTTGCTGAGTAGCCTCATCAAGATCAGAAGCGAACTGAGAAAATGCTGCTAATTCATCAAATTGAGCTAATTCTAATTTTAGTGTTCCAGCAATTTTCTTAATTGCTTTTGTTTGTGCAGCTCCACCAACTCTACTAACTGAAATACCAACATTTATTGCAGGTCTTAAGCCTGAGTTAAATAAATCTGCGCTTAAGAAAATTTGTCCATCAGTAATTGATATGACATTTGTTGGAATATATGCAGAGACATCTCCAGCTTGAGTTTCAATAATTGGCAAAGCTGTCATTGATCCACCACCCATATCGTCTGATAATTTTGCTGCCCTTTCAAGTAATCGACTATGACAATAAAAAACATCTCCAGGATAAGCTTCTCTTCCTGGTGGCCTTCTCAAAAGAAGAGACATTTGTCTGTAAGCTTGAGCCTGCTTAGTTAAATCATCATAAATAACAAGAGTAGCTTTGCCTTGGTACATGAAATGTTCAGCTATTGCAGCTCCAGTGTAAGGAGCTAAATACTGTAAAGCTGCCGCTTCAGAGGCTCCAGCACTTACCACAACAGTATATTCAAGAGCTCCTTTTTCTCTTAAAACTTCAACAACGTTTGCTACTGATGCAGATTTCTGACCAATCGCTACATAGACACAGACTACGTCTTGGCCTTTTTGATTAATTATCGTATCAATTGCGATAGCAGTTTTTCCAGTTTGCCTATCTCCAATAATCAGTTCTCTTTGACCTCTCCCTACAGGTATCATCGCATCTATAGAAGTGATACCAGTTTGCATAGGTTCATGCACTGATCTCCTCTTAATAATTCCTGGAGCCATTTCTTCAATAAGTCTATTATCACTTGTAGGAATCTCACCTTTTCCATCTATTGGCTGCCCTAAAGGGTTAACAACTCTCCCCTTCATAGCTTCTCCGACTGGGACAGATGCGATTTTTCCTGTTGATTTTACATTACTTCCTTCTTGTACACCCAAAGCTTCACCCATCAAAA
>QCTA01000026.1 GCA_003211335.1 Prochlorococcus sp. AG-670-O11
ATTTCTATTCCTGTGAGTAAAATTCCATTGTCTTATTATAGAAATTCAAGTTTATATACTATGAGGACTGATTCTCTTGATAGATTTGGAACCCCTTTAGAGCAAAGATTTAAAAAATCTGAAATTCAAGATATGATGATTAAAGCTGGTTTAGAGAATATTACTTTTTCTGATTCTGCACCATATTGGTGTTGCGTTGGTTTTAAAAAATAAGATAAGTCTTGTTATGTGCGGATTGGCGGGAATTATTTCATCATCATCATCTGATTTGGATATTAAGAGTTATACCGATTTGATGTCTGAAGAGCTTATCAGAAGGGGACCAGATTCTTATGGAAATTATTTTGATTCAAAAAATTTTAATAATACTTCAGTATCCCTTGCCCATAGAAGGTTATCCATAATAGATCTTAGTAATAAGGGGCATCAACCAATGATAAGTAAAAGTGGAAGATATGTAATCGCTTTTAATGGTGAGATATACAACTTTAAATCAATAAAGAAAAAAATTGATAATGTTAAGAATGTATCTTGGGAAGGCAATTCAGATACGGAGGTTTTAATTGAAAGTATTGATGCTTTTGGATTAAACAAAACTTTAAATTTTTTGGCAGGAATGTTTGCTTTTGCGTTAGTTGATAAACAAGAACATAAACTTTATTTAGTAAGAGATAGATTTGGTGAAAAGCCTCTTTACTATGGTTTAATTAGTAATCAGAAAGAAAAGAGTTTAGCTTTTGCTTCTGAAATACACGCAATAAAAAAAATCCCATTTTTTCGAGAAAGTATCGATGAATTATCTTTAGATTATTTCCTAAGACTTTCCTATATCCCAAGTCCTCTCTCAATATTTAAAAATATATTTAAAGTAAAGTCTGGAAATATGGTTATTTTTAATATTGATAAAAATTTATTTAATGAAGAACCAAAAATAAATCAATGGTTTTCATATGAGCAATTATTTTTAAAAAATATTAATGAAAAATTTTCAAATGAGAATGAAGCTATTGCGGCTTTGGATAAGGCAATTAAAAAGTCAACCTTAGAACAATCGATCTCAGATGTGCCTTTGGGATGTTTCTTGTCTGGGGGAATAGATTCTTCCTTAATCGCAGCAACATTACAAGCACAGTTAGGAAGAAAAATTAATACATTTACTATTGGATTCGATAATAATGAATTTGATGAATCCAAACATGCTAAAAAAGTCGCAGATTATTT
Organism: Prochlorococcus sp. AG-670-O11; assembly: GCA_003211335.1. Next base: position 1,222 of record QCTA01000026.1, read on the forward strand.
AGGTACTAATCATCATGAATTTATACTCGAACCTAGTGATGCCTTAAACATAATTGAAGATTTGCCTAATATTTATAGCGAACCTTTTGCTGATTCTTCCCAAATACCAACGGCTTTAATTTGTAAAAAGATTAAGGGTAGTGGTATTACTGTCGCCCTAAGCGGAGATGGCGGTGATGAGGTCTTTGGAGGTTATGTTCGACATTTTATGGTTCCAAATATTTGGGGTAAGATGAGATTAATCCCATTTGAGATAAGAAATCTCTGTGGGAATTTGTTCTTGAACAAGCAATTTGCTATTCTAAATAAAATTTTTTTCCATAATTCTTATATTTTCGCGAATAAATTAAATAAACTTGCTCATAGATTAAGATTTGTTAGAAATCAAGAAGAGTTATTTAAATCTTTAATCATAGATAATTTTAATGGACAAATATATACAAATAATTGTTTAGAAGCAATTATTAATTCATCAAGTAAAAAAGTAAATTTGTTTCCTACTATTAATTCTAAAAATGGTATAGATTTTTATGAAAAGATGCTTATATGGGATACTAATTCTTATTTGACTGATGACATATTAGTAAAGGTTGATAGGGCTTCAATGTTTTATGGCCTAGAAACAAGAGCCCCATTTCTAGATCACAGATTGATTGAAACTGCGACTAGGATTCCTAGTCATTTTAAAGTCAAAAATAATTATGGAAAATATATTTTAAGAAAATTGCTTTATAAATATGTTCCAAAAGAACTTGTAGAAAGACCAAAGGCAGGTTTTGCATTACCTATAAATGATTGGTTGAGAGGCCCTTTAAAAATATGGGCTGAAGATCTTATAAATAGTAAAGATCCTTATTTGAAGGAGTGTTTTGTAAAAAATATTTGGGAACAACATTTAGAAGGAAACAATTCGCATGCAATTATTTTATGGAGAATTTTAATGTGGAAATATTGGTTTTTTAGCAATGCTTAAACTAACTTAGAATAATTAGTATGGATCCTTTTCAACAATATACAGGCCTTCCTCTTATTTGGATTTATTCAAGCAGCGTTTTGGTTTTCTTATTTGGTATTTGGCAAACAAGATTCTTTTCGAGAAAATTATCAATTTCACAAAAAAAAGGTATTAGTTTATATCTTTGGCACACATTATTTTGTGTACTTCATTATCAATGGATAATGGTAGTTAAGAATGATGTTTTAGGCACTTATATAAATTCATTAGATCCATCTTTTGATTTCTATGGGGAAGAAAATTATCTTTCAAATTACTTTATATTGTATTTTTATCGCATTTTTTCTTATTATTTGAAATTTTCAGTCTTTACTACATTTCTTGCAATAAATATAATAGGAACTAATGTAATATTAATAACTGAATATTTTTACAAAAAACTTAGTTATCAATTCCCAGGGAAACTTAAATTTATTCTAGGATTATTTATTTGGCTACCCTCTTTTCATTTTTGGACGGCACTAGGGAAAGAATCGTTGATGATATTAGGAATACTTCTTATAACATTTTCCATAGATAAAATAAATAAAAGATACTTGTTAATTTTACCTGCTTTAGTAATTACCACTTGCTTGAGAAGTTACATAGCAACAATGGTTATAGGTTCAGCTTTATTTAGTCTTGCTTTGACTAGCAGTTCAATGAAACAAACTTCAAAATTATTATTAGCTTTTTTCTCTTTATTTTCTTTAATCATAATATATCCAATAGCTATATCATTTTTGACTAATAGGGGAGATAGCATTATAGAGGCGTTTTCTTATAACGTAAATATCACTTCCGTGGGTACTTATTTAATACCGACTGATATGAATCCATTTCTAAGAATATTTGCATACAATTTTAGGCCAATTTTTTATGATGCGAAGAACCTATTTGGAATGATATTATCCGTTGATAATTTTATCTTGTTATTTATTTTTATCTATTCAATATCTTGCTCAATAGGGATTATTTTGAGAAAAATGGTAATAAAAAAATCGGCTTTTAATCAATTATCAATTTATTGTCTTTTATTTTCTTCAAGTGTCTCATTTTTACTGGCACAATCTACCTCTAACTTAGGACTTGCAGCAAGACACAAGTGGATGTTTTTACCGGTTGGTTTTATCTTTTTATTATTTTTTTTAAATAGTTTCTATAATAAAGATAGAACGAACTTTAAAAGAATTAAAAATACAATAAATATCTAGTTTATTTTTGTATAAAATGAAAAAAAACAAATCCGACAAAAAAGGAATAATACTTTATGAACTAAATGAAGTTCCAAGAGATTTATTAGAAAAGTATATTAAGTTGAAACCTAATAGTACGATTGCAAATATATTAAAAAATTCAAAATTGTTCGACACCTATACTAATGATATTGGGGAGTTGCACCCATGGACTACTTGGCCAACTTTACATAGAGGTGTTAATAACAATAAGCATAATATTCAATTTATAAATCAAGAATTGAAAATTAATGAAAAATTTCCTCCAATTTGGGATATCCTTCAAAAAAATGGAATAAGTGTTGGAGTTTTTGGCTCTTTACAGTCGTATCCTCCTATTAAATCAAAATTTATAAAATTTTTTCTCCCTGATACATTCTCCCCTGATTCTAAGGCTTTTCCTAGAGAGCTCGAAGATTTTCAAAGATTTAACTTGTCGATATGTAAAGATAATAAGGCAGTTGCAAATCCTATAAAATTTGACTTATATTTAAGCTTTTTAAAATTATTTTTTTCTAAAACTATTTTATTTAAGACTTTTTTAAAAACTTTTAAACATATAACCTCGGAAGTTTTGTATTCAAAATATAAATCTAGAAGATCACTTTTACAACCAATCTTAAATTTTGACCTTTTCACAAAATATCTAATCAAGGAAAAACCATTATTTTCAACTTATTTTACAAATCATGTAGCAGGTATGATGCATAGATATTGGATTTATTTATTTGAAAGTGAAATAAATAACGCAGATAAGAATATTAGTAATTTTTATAAACATTCTTTAATTAAATCTATGGATATTGTAGATATTCAATTGAAAAGACTCTTGGAAATTTCAGATTTATATAATTACAATGTCATTGTAACAAGTAGTATGGGTCAAAAAACAAGAAAAAATATCTCCCAGGATAATGATATTTGTCTAACTAATCTTACTAAATTCTGTATTAGCATTGGTCTTAATCCAAAGCTATATAGCGAACTCCCGGCTATGCAACCTGATGTTTGTATAAAATGTTCGACGAAAGAAGCTCTTGAAAAACTCAGAATAAATATAAAAAAAATAAAAGATTTAAATAACAAAAATATAATTAAAGAAAGATATGAACCAATAGATTTAAACTTAAATATTTCTTTATTAATGACAGAGAAACTTTCTGAAAATAATAAAGTTTTAATAAATGGTTCACAAAAAGTATTAGCAGAAGGTGGATTAAAAATTGTTAAAAGAGATCCTGGAACAGCGTACCATTGTCCTGAGGGTTCATTATTTACTTTTGGTGATATAAATTTAAATTCATTATTTAGGGGTATTATGAATCCAACAATAGATACTACCAAAATAGCTCCTTTAATTCTCGACTACTTTGATGTGGAAATACCCTCTTATATGAACTAATGATTTTTGGAGATTGACATAATAAGTTTTTGTGAAATATAAGCTTAATTAATCAAAAATTTTATATAAAGCAAAAATATTCAATACTGGAGCAGTAGTTTCTCTTATTATGTCACTTGTTTTAGATAATGTATTTGGAGAAACTCTTACAATGTCACCATTCTCTAGCATGGGATTCTTTAACTTAGGATTCTTTCCTTTTAATTTTAAATTGTATTTATCTACGCTAATACTCCCGTTTGGGTAGGTTCTAACTAATTGTACTTTGCTTAAATTTGCTCTTAAATCCCTAGGCCCACCCGCAAAGTAAACAGCTTGAGTTAATTGAGTTCCATTTTTAATCTGTATTTTCCCAGGCCTTAGGACTTCTCCAACTACATGAACTTCTATTAGTGTATTTGTAAAGTTTGTTTCCGGAATTTTTTGGGAGTTATCAATCTTTGAAACTTTTATAAAATCACCATCAAATAATATTGGATTTTGTGAATGATTGCCATTAAATACTAGTTCATATAGATCTAAATTTGCTTTTTTGAATCCACCACCTTCTGATTTGGGTAATTTCCTCACTAATTCAATTTCTTTAATATTCGAATCTTTTGTAAGACCTCCAGCTTTTAATAAACCATTAACAATTCGATTATTTTCCGTAGCTTCATTCTCTAGAGGACTTTTTTGTCCTAAAGTATAAATCCCAGGAGATGTTACTTCCCCTACAACAGAAATTGTTATAGGCCTGGCTTTGATAAGGTTTAAGGTGAATTCAGGAGCTATTAATTCCTTTGAAAATTCTTTCTTTATTAATTTATAAGCTTCAGAATAAGTAAGCCCCTCAAGAACAACTTCTCCAATTAAAGGAATATAAGCTTTACCAGTTTTAATTACTTTGAATTCTTGAATAAAATTATTTTCTTTATTTGTGATAGAAAAATTCGCGAAATCTACTTCAAAAACATCACCAGGTCCAATTATATAATTGTTCTCATCAAGACTGTCTTCTTCTTCTTTGGAGGTAACAGGATTAGCTGAAAAGTTACTAAATTTTTCTTGAGAAGATATTTCTAAAGGGAAAATAGAAGTTGATATTAGATATAAAATTAATAATATCTTATGCGGAAAATTCATAAATTTATAATTAATCAAAAAATAAACAGTTAAAATAAAGTAAATTTATTATATTAAATAATAGCTTTTTAATCGCCTCCTAACAATTATTTTTGTTTAAAAAAGTTTTTTTCGTGTATTTGTTAATTTAAGGTTGTTTTTGAATTTAATTCTGTTTTATAATCAAAAAAATATTAGAAAATGTCTGAAAACTATATAAACGATGGCGATATAGATATCTCTTCTATATTTGAAGCCCTTTTAAGGAGAAGAAAAATAATTTACCTAGCAACTTCGGTAGCTTTAACAACTTCAATTCTCTACACTAGTTTTCAAAGAATAGTAAATCCGGTTTATAGTGGAAATTTTGTCTTTTTAGTTAATAATCCATTAGAAACAGGTTCTAAAAAAGAATCGATGACTAAGGGGGCAGAATCCTTAGGATATTTTAGTTCCTTTTTAAAAGATAGTACTAGACAAGATATTCCTACTCTTATTGATTTATTAAATAGTCCTGCTTTTCTAACTCCATTTGCTCAAAATAATAACCTTAACGCCTCAAACTTATCAAAGAAATTAACTTTAAAAAGTCAATATGATGGACGTAGACAATCTGAAAAAGGATCTATTAAAGTTGAATATCAAGCTAATAACCCAGAAAAAGTTTTAAATACATTAATTAAATTAAAAGATTTCTATTTAGAAGCCTCTCTTTCGGAAAGGAAAAGACAATTGATAAATGGTATAAAATATCTTGAGGAACAAGAGCCTATTTTAGAAGAAAAATCTCTGATTCTTCAAAATCAGTTAACAAATTTCAGAGTTAACAACAGAGTAGGAAACCCCACCTTGGAAAGTCAAAATTTAAAACAAAGACTTGATAGATTAGATGTAAATATATTAAATGCAGAAAATAGAAGTAATAGACTTGCAGAAATTAAGCGGGAGATAAATCTTGGTAAATTAAGTGTTGGAGGTTTTAATGAAGTGATTGATTCGGGAATAGTTAGAGAGGGTATGAAAAGTCAAGGCGGAATTAGCGTTAAAAATGTAGAGGATGGATTTTTAATGAAAACATTAGAATTGGAGAGTGAATTAGCTAATGCCAAGACTATTTTTTTGCCAACATCAAGAAAAGTGAAGAGTTTAGAAAAAAAATTAGAATTATTAAAACCTGAAATAAATAAACAACAACTTGCTAGCCTTGATTTGTCTATTAGTTTAAATAAGTCTAAATTAGAATCTCTTAACGCAGAAAAAAAAGTTTTAACAAAAGAATTCCTTAGATTAGCAAATTTAATTGAACCTTTTGATTTTATAGCTGAAAATCTTAATGTGGCTAGATTATCTCAAATAGATCTAAATTCAACAAAAAATGAGTTTAGTCTTGAAATAGCTCAGAAAAATGTAACATGGAGAATTCTACAAAACCCAATAGCAAAAAGTACTCCTATAGAACCCTCTTTCTTGAAAAATATTCTCATAGCATTAATTGGTGGAGGTTTCTTTGGTGTTGTATTAGCCCTATACAAAGACCTTCAGGATAATGTATTTCATTCAACAAAGGAATTAGAAGAAAATAATCTTACTATTCTAGGTCAAATCCCTTATACAGAAATTTTTTCAAAAGCTCTTAATAGATTAAATAATTTGGGTAATAAGGTTCTTGGTTTAGTTTCAAATGAATGTTCCAAGCCAAAACATAAAGATCAAAAATTAAGTTACCAAAATCAAGGAGCTTTCAATATTTATGGTAAATCACCTTCTGATGATGTGAAAAAAAATGACCAATATAGTAAAGAATCATCTAAGACATCCCTTGTATCAAAATATCTAAAAAAATTTAATGAATGGTTAGATAATTAAATCTACAAATGTTATTCAAATTTAATTGGGTTTTAGCTGATGAATTAGCAATTTCTTCAGCCCCAATTTACCAAAGTCATTTAGACCAGATACTAAATGAGGGAATAAAATCAGTCATAACATTATGTAGTCAAAAAGAGGTAACTTTAGCAAAAAATATTGGTTTAGATTTTATACATAAAAGATTTGTTTTACCAGATCATACTTACGAAGAAGACTTAAATATTAATGATATTAAGGCAACATTAGATATAATAAATAATCTAAAAAAAACTGGACCAGTATTAGTTCATTGTTTCGCAGGAGTTGAAAGATCACCTTTGATTTGTATTGCTTGGTTAATCAGTAAAAAAGGACTAGACCTAAACACTTCTTTAAGATATCTAATGCAAGTAAACCCGGGAACTAATCCACTACCTACTCAATTACTTTTACTAAAGGAACTTTAAAATAGTTTATAAATTCTTTTTTATTAAAAGGGTTTCTAAATAGGCTCAACAATAATTTTGCTTTATAGTAATTAAATTAGGATTAATTCAAGATCTTTATAAATTAATATAAAATTATTATTGTTTTAATTAACTTTTATCCTCTGGTTTAACCAATCAAGATTTTCTACATACCAATCAATCGTCTCTTTCAAGCCATCTTCAAAGGATATTTTAGGTTTCCAGTTTAATGTATTGTTTATTTTATGAGCATCAATTGCATATCTTAGATCGTGTCCAGGTCTATCTTTTACAAATTTTATAAGTTCCTTATATGAGCTTTTAATCGGTAAAATTTCATCTAAATATGAACATATAAAATTAGCAATTTCTATATTTTTTTTCTCAGATTCTCCTCCAACACAATAGGATTGACCAATTTCGCCTTTTCTTAGGACTGTAATTATGGCATCAACATGGTCTTCTACATGTAACCAGTCCCTAATGTTTTCTCCATCCCCATATATAGGAATATATTGATTTGATAATGCTTTATGAATTATTAGTGGGATAAGTTTTTCGGGGAATTGCCATGGACCATAATTATTACTGCAATTAGTTATTAGAGTGGGTAATTTATATGTTTCAAACCATGCTTGCACTAAATGATCGCTTGCTGCTTTACTCGCTGAATAAGGACTATTTGGAGAATAAGGCGATTTTTCATTAAATTTTACTTTTTCATCTGCTGAACCAAAGACCTCATCGGTACTTATATGGTGAAATCTGAACGATTCTTGCTTGAAATTCGGTAAAGCCTCCCAATATTTATAGGTTGAATTCAATAAATTAAACGTACCTAAAATATTACTTTCTATAAAATTCGAAGGGTTTTGAATAGATTTATCTACATGACTTTCTGCAGCAAGATGAATAATTAAATCAGGCTTCACATTTTTTATGACATCTTCAATATTGGATTGTTTTGAGAGATCACATTTTATAAATTTATATCGGTTCTTTTTATTAATATCATTATTTATAAGATTGGTAATACTTTCTAGATTACTAGCATAATTTAATTTATCTAAATTAAAAATATTACATCTCGAATGATCTATTAGTAACCTAATTAAAGTCCCCCCTATGAAACCTGCTCCTCCTGTTACTAAAACATTTTTATTATTAATAAAATTAAGACCTGTCATTTTTAGTTATTAGAAATTAAATAAACTTTTAACATATAAATTTCTATTTATTATTTATGGTCTTATTACATTAAGCTGCCTAGGGACAATACCTTTTAAATCAAATATTAAATATTCTTTATTAGTTAATTTTTCCCAATCTTTTATATTCATGTTTCTAAAAGTATCATGCTGGACTGCAACAATAATAGCTGAGTAAGTTTTGTTTTCTATAAAAATATTGTTAGTTTCGATGTTATAAAACTGTAAAGCTTCCTCTGGATTTGCAAAAGGATCAACTATGTCGACATTGAATCCATATTCATTTGCTTTATTATATATAGAAATAACTCCAGAATTCCTAATATCCGGACAATTTTCTTTAAATGTAAGTCCTAAAATTAGTAAATTAGTTTTATTAATTTGGATTGCCTTTTTTAACATATTTAGAATTAATTTTTCTACAATTTTTTCTCCCATTGAGTCATTAATCCTTCTCCCTGATAATAAAACCTCAGGATAATAACCGACTTTTTGCGATTTATAAGTTAAATAATATGGATCAACTCCTATGCAATGACCTCCGACGATTCCAGGATAAAACTTTAGGAAATTCCACTTAGTACTTGCTGCTTTAATAACATCAAGAGTGTCTATATTCAGTTTTGAAAAAATTAATGAAAACTCATTGACTAATGCAATATTAAGGTCTCTTTGGGTATTTTCAATAACTTTAGCGGCTTCTGCAATTTTAATCGAGCTAGTTTTAAAGGTTCCTGCTTTTACAATAGAGGAATATAATTTATCAATCCATTCAGCTGAATATTTGTTATTCCCACTTGTAATTTTTATAATATTAGTAAGTTTTAGTTCACCATCGCCTGGATTTATCCTTTCAGGACTATAGCCATAACAAAAATCATTTTTAGAAGATAAACCTGATTCATTCTCTATCTCCGGGATACATTCTTCTTCTGTTGCTCCTGGATAAACAGTACTTTCAAAGATAATAATGGGAGTTGATTTTAAATTACTTGTTTCTTTTTTTGTTTTTAAAACAGTCCCTACCAATTTACTCGCATTCTTAAGATGTCCTAAAAAAGGTATTTTGGAATTATCTATAGGAGTGGGCACTGTTACAATGAAAATGTCTGCATCTGTTAGTAATTTGACATCGTTTGTGAAAATAATATCTTTTAAATTTTTCAATTCATCTTCACTTACCTCAAGGGTTTTATCAAAATTTTGATTTAATTCATCTATTCTTTTTTTGTTAATATCATATCCAATAACTTTTCTAGATAATTTGATTTTATTTTTTACGCAATAATTTGTTCTACTAAATTCTATTGCTAATGGTAACCCTACGTAACCAAGACCCAATATTGCGATTGTACAATTTTCAAAAGATGGAGAATTCATTAGCTTTTTATTAGTATCCATAAAAACTTTTATACCAGTCAACAAATTCCTTAATTCCTTTTTTTATTGAGGTATTTGGCTTGAATCTAATCCAATCTTCTAGAGCATTTGTGTCAGCGGAAGTATCTGCAACATCACCAGGTTGCATGGGCATAAACTTCCTTTTAGCTTTTAAACCAGTTGATTGCTCTATAGCATCAATATACTCTAATAATTTTGTAGGATTAGAATTTCCTATATTAAAAACCTTGTAAGGAGCCCAACTTGATGATGGAGAAGGATTCATAAAGTTGAAATTTTTATCTGGTTTGGGTATTTTATCAATAATCCTTACCAAGCTTTCAATAATATCATCAATATAAGTAAAGTCTCTAGTCATATGACCATTATTGAAGATATTTATTTCTTGATTATTTAGTATCGCTTTTGTAAAAAGAAATAATGCCATATCTGGTCTCCCCCAAGGCCCATAAACTGTAAAAAATCTTAATCCAGTAACAGGTAAATTAAAAAGATGACTATAACTGTGAGCCATTAACTCATTGGCTTTCTTTGTGGCAGCATAAAGGCTGACAGGATGATCTACATTATCATTTTCACAAAAAGGTAGTTTTTTGTTGCCACCATAAACAGAACTGCTGGAAGCAAATACAAGATGTTCAATAGAATAATATCTTGAGAGTTCAATTATATTGCTGAATCCCTCTATGTTTGACTTTATGTAAGCTGATGGATTCTCTAAAGAATATCTAACTCCTGCTTGCGCAGCAAGATTAACGACTTTATTTGGTTTATAAGTTTTAAAAATTTCTTCTGTTTTTTTATAATTTTCTATGTCTTCCTCAAAAGAGATAAATTTAGTGTTTTCTATTTTAGATATTTTATAAAGTTCTTTCAACCTTGCTTTTTTAAGATTTACATCATAGTAAGGATTTAAATTATCTATGC
>QCTA01000027.1 GCA_003211335.1 Prochlorococcus sp. AG-670-O11
TTGTAGAAGGTCTATAAACTTCTCCTGAACTACTGTCGACGAAGATTATTTTATTATTGCTTTCAAACTCTTTGCCTAGTAATTGAATAAATTCTAAAAATGATCTATCACTTCCTCCTCTTGAATAACCATTATTAGTATTTTGTTGTGATGTAACTGTGTCGCCAATCCCAATAATTGTTGGCATATCTTCTAATTTAATATACTTTTTGCAGAAATTTACTTTTTCTATTATCGATTTAGGAGAGTCTCTAAAATTAAAGCTTCTACCAAATGGAGCTTTGCCAGTATTATCATAAATAAATTTATTTAGTAAAAAAAGGACACCGGAGTCTTTTACTGCTCCTTTAATAAGTAACTGTATATCGGTTGAGCCAATATCATTTTTATTAGAAAGTTTCATTATTTCATTTCCATCTTTGCTCCCTAGATTTGGAGATATGTGTAGAAAAAAAGAGTTTTTGAGTCCTTGAGATTCGGCTTTATAAATAATTTGATTCATCATATCTTCAAAGCTTTTTTGAATAATTTTTCTTTTTTCAGAATCATCTTTTACTAAATCGAAAAGGCTATTGAAATTTATTGTTGGAGAGAACCTTGTTTTACATATCGATTTTGCGGCATGGGAATTTATTTCTTCTTGATCGATATTAGGAAAAATTTTCTTTACTATTTTTTCAAAACTTGGCCTCATTAAGTCAGGAACTTTGGCTAAGAAATCCACTTCTTCTTTCGATACTCCTTCAAAACTAATATTCCCATTACTATCTTGATATTCAATCCCACATGCAGCTAAACCTCTTAAATAAAGACCTTTTTCTTTTGGCTTATCATTACTTTGAAGGCTTCTTTCAACTATTCTGTTAACCCCTCTTGGACCTTCATGTTCGCCGCATGTTAAAACAAAAAATTCTTTTTCTAAATTTTTTACGGCAAATATGTACTTTGAGTCCAGTTTTCTAGTCATTGGGTCTTTTACTAATGGAATACATACTCCATCTATATCTTGAATAAATAGGACATTTTTAGATTTGATTATCATTTTTTCAAAATCTAAGTTAATTTTTTTCATTTTTATTATAAAAATTTTCTCTCTTTAGAATCCATAATAAAGCTTGAACTTGGAAATATAAAATTCAATATTTATATTAAAACGATTTGCGATGGCAATAAATTGGTTTAATGTATAAAAATGCTAGTTATGAAAAATCTTAAGATAATTTTATGGATAAAAAGAACAAAATGAATAATAGTTTTTTTAGGCAGTTAAATAACGAAGAATCATTTTTTTCACTATTAGAAGACATTGAAAACTGCAAAGTGGGATTTTATAGTGTTGGATTATATCCAGCATCATTAGCATATAACTGTGCAATGCATTCTGAGTCAAATAATATTCTTTTAGCTCCAAGGCCTGGAAGAGATTTATTAGGTGCTTTTTCTAAAGATGTTCTATCTAATATGGAAAACAAAATAATAGAAAAAATTGAGGGTATGGGAAATTACTTTTTTGAGGGTAAAAGAAAGACTTATACTCTCGAAGATCTTCTTCTGAAATGTAAGATAGTTATTCTCGCTTCAAATAGTAATCACATACAAAATGATATTCGTGATGCCATAGAACTAAGAAAATCTTTAAATCGCGAAAATGTAGTTCTTGCCTGTCTTGTAGGCTCTTTTTGTTTTGATGATGAAGATGAAAAACCCTATATTTTATGTGATCAATATCCTGATTTAGCTTTCTTTACAGGATTTCATCGTCATGGTGCCTTACGAAACCCTAAAGATAGTTTTACCGCTAATTTTTGTCATCCTGACTCATTAAGTGCTCTAATTGGTGCAAGAATTTTAAATCAATTATCACCAAATATTCAGGTATCGCCTGGTGTTCATAATATTGAATGCCAATACATTAAGTCCATAAAAAATATTTCTTCAATATTCGCAGGGTTTATAGCTAATTTTCATTCAGATAAGCCTGGAATGTTGCCCACAATTAATACTGTTTTATTAACTCAGTGCATGGATCAAGCAGCTACTGTCTCTCTAAAAGCCAGAAAAGAAAATAAATTTCAAAATTTCCATCTTTCATTAAAAGAACTTGGATATGGTGAAGATATTATTATCGCCAAAGAAAATCTTGGGAAAAAATCTTTTGAATCAGCTGATTATACTTTTTCTCAACTCAATGCTGTTAAAGCTGATGTTTTGGGGAGCATGACCTTGCCTATAGAGGGAAAGCCAACGAGAAATTTTCAGGCAGGACAAGTTTTATCAGATATGCTTTTAAGACTTAAGAGATGTCCTAACGATGTTGCAGAGTTTATTAATTGGTGTGAAAAATTTAGCTTAAGTCAAGGAGGCCTTGAGGGCTTGAAGTCCCTAAAATTTTGGCCCAAAGTTTATAGGGAATTTAATATTAAAAATAATAATTGCTCAATGATTAATCTAATTTATTTATGCTTTAATGCAAAAGCTGAAGAAAAAAAGGATATTTATGAGGTATTAATTAATTCAGATGCAATAACTAATTTTTGTCAGGAATCTGTAAAGCCTAATTTATGTTTAGAACTAAAATATAAACTTCAGGGAATAGATGTTTTTGATAATAAAAAACTACTTTATGAGAAATTAATTTCAAATAGTAATAAAATTACTTTTGATAAAAAATTATTTGGAAATTTACCTTCTGAAAAAAATCCAAACTACATTAAAGCAATAAAAATAATAAATAAATACTTTACTAATTAGAACAAGACTGACTAAATTTCTTTAAATTAATTGAGTTGCTCTTTACTATTATTTACTTATCCTAATTTCAGAGTTAGACTTATTAAGTTAAATAAGGTTTTTTTTTGAATAAAGAATTATCGCATCGCTCTCATGAACTTAAAGCTCTTGGTTGGAATCAAGAAGATTTATCAAGGTATGAAGATTTATGGGACTATAGTCAAAGATGGGGATTGATAAATCTAGAAAGAGAAGACAGACAATTTTTGAAAAAAGCAGAGAAGTTGCTTCCGAAAATTCAAAATAAAAAAGTATCTGTTAAAAAATCTATTGAAGAGAAGTCTTATTATTTGTGGTTAAATTTCTATCTTGAAGAAATTAAGATTTTTAATGAATCTTACGTGCCCCAAAATCAAGTAAGTGTATGGACACTTTTGATTGAAGAGGAGTTAAAACTTCTTAAAGAGCTACAACCAGTGATGGGCCTACCAGATACTTTGAAGGCTAAAAATTTGTTCGTTAATAGAAAACAACTTATTGAAAAAGCATTTAACGAATATGATGCTAAGAAAAATAAAGAGCCTTTTGATTTCATTAATATATTTAGTAAATCTGAAAAAGATGTAGGTAAAAGCTGGAAATCGATTATTGAAAAAGATCCTGAAGCAAATGAAACATTCCCTATTGTAGAAAGCAAAAATGTAGAAGATTTAAGATCTGAAATAAATGAAGATTTAAAATCATTTATGAAGGAAAATTATTCATCATTAAAAGAGGATTTATAAAGATTTATCTTTTTTATATTTATTTTTAGGAAGTTTTTAAGTTAAATAGATAATAGGATTAATTAAAAATTTTGAGTAAACAAAAGTTCGAGACTCTTCAGTTACATGCAGGCCAAGAGCCTGATCCAACTACTAACTCTAGAGCTGTACCTATTTATCAGACAAGTTCTTATGTTTTTGATAACGCTGAGCATGGAGCAAATCTTTTTGGATTAAAAGAATTTGGAAATATCTATACAAGACTAATGAACCCCACTACTGATGTCTTCGAAAAGAGGATGGCAGCTTTAGAAGGCGGTATGGCAGCATTAGCAACTTCGTCAGGTCAAGCTGCTCAATTTCTGGCAATAGTAAATTGTATGAAAGCAGGTGACAATTTTGTCTCTACATCCTTCTTATATGGAGGAACTTATAATCAATTTAAGGTTCAATTTCCTAGGCTGGGAATTGAAGTTAAATTTGCTGAAGGAGATAGTGTTGATAGTTTTAAAGACAAAATAGATGATAAAACTAAAGCAATCTATGTTGAGTCTATGGGAAATCCTAGATTCAATATCCCCGATTTTGAGGGGCTCTCTAATTTAGCTAAGGAAAATGGGATTCCTTTAATTGTTGACAATACTCTTGGGGCGGGAGGAGCTCTAATTAAACCAATTGATTTTGGTGCGGATATTGTTGTAGAAAGCGCAACTAAATGGATAGGAGGACATGGAACTAGTATTGGTGGAGTAATTGTTGATGCAGGAACTTTTGATTGGGGAAACGGAAAATTCCCACTTATGAGTGAACCAAGTGCTGCTTATCACGGCTTAGTGCATTGGGATGCGTTTGGATTTGGGAGTGATATATGTAAATCTTTAGGTGTCCCTGATAATAGGAACATAGCCTTTGCGCTAAGAGCTAGGCTGGAATGTCTAAGAGATTGGGGCCCAGCTCAAAGTCCTTTTAATTCTTTCTTATTATTACAAGGTTTAGAAACCTTAAGTTTGAGAATAGAAAGACAAACTTCTAACGCTTTTGAGTTAGCAAAATGGTTAGATTCAAATTCTCAAGTTACAAGTGTTAATTTTCCTGGTTTGGAATCTGATCCTTATTACTCAAGAGCTAAAAAATATACCACAGGCAGAGGTATGGGATGTATGCTCATGTTCTCTTTAAATGGCGGATATGAAAACGCTGTTAAATTTATTGATTCATTAGAATTAGCTAGTCATCTTGCTAATGTAGGAGACTCCAAGACTTTAGTTATTCATCCTGCTTCCACAACACACCAGCAATTGTCAGAAGAAGAACAATTATCAGCAGGCGTCACTCCAACAATGGTAAGAGTATCTGTTGGGATAGAGCATATAGATGATATAAAAGCAGATTTTGAGCAGGCACTTTCAAAAATTACTTAAATAATGGAGATTCTTTGGCTTTAATAATACCTAGCAATTATCACAAGATTGGTGATGTAGAGAAAAATCATATTTCTTGGATTGAACCAGATTTGGCTGAAAGACAGGATATACGACCATTAAGGATTGGTATTTTAAATATCATGCCTCTTGGTAAGCAATATGAATTTAATTTATTACATCCTCTTGGTTTATCCCCTCTTCAAATTGAGCCTGTTTGGATAAAGTTAAAAACTCATTCATATAAAACATGGGATCTTAACCATTTAAATAATCTTTATACAACATGGGAGGCGGCAAATGATCCAGAACCATTAGATGGAGTAATTATTACCGGAGCACCTGTTGAGCATTTGGCTTTTGAAGAAGTTAAATATTGGGATGAATTCGTAAATATTACTAATGAAGCAAGAAATTCATGTGCAAGCACCCTTGGGTTGTGCTGGGCAGGATTTGCACTTGCTTATTTGGCAGGTGTTAATAAAACAGTATTTGATAAGAAATTATTCGGGGTATTTCCATTAAAGAGTCTTGCCCCTGGTCATCCTTTAATGGGTACGCAAGATGATGAGTTTATTTGTCCTCAAAGTAGATTTGCAGGGTTGCCTGATCTTGAAATGGAAGAAGCTCAAAAAGAAGGGAAATTGAATTTGCTTGCATATGGCAAGGATGTTGGTTACACAATATTTGAAACCAAAGATCAAAAACAACTTATGCACTTAGGTCATCCTGAATATACAGTGCATAGAATAATTAGCGAAATTAACAGAGATAAAGAAAAGGGAGATGTACCTCCTCCTAAGAATTTTGATATTAATTCTTCAAATACATCTTGGAGATCTCATCGGAATCTCCTTTTCCAGCAATGGTTATGGTTTTGTTATCAGCAAGTTAGTCTCAGTTGAATTTAATTAGTGAGAGGTTTCAAGACCTCCTAGTCTTTCAAATAAGTTCAAGCTCTCTTTATTTAAACCAATAATTTCAACTTTTGAACCGCTATTTTTGAATTTTCTAATAATTTGATCTAAAGCAACAACACCGCTCTGATCCCAAATATGAGCTAAAGACATGTCAATTAAAATATCTTTTGGATGCTCATGAATATCGAATCCTTGTAGAAAATATATTTTACTGACAAAAAATAATTGACCTTCAACTTTGTAAGTTATTTGGTTTTTACCTTTAACTCTTGAAACCGTTATTACTTTTGCAACTTTCCTGCTAAAAAGTATTGCAGCTAAACCAACTCCTGCAATAACACCTAGGGCAAGATTATGTGGTTTTGTAAGCATTGTAACCGCAAAAGTCATAAGCATTACTGCAGTATCACTTTTTGGGATCTTTCTAATATTCTTCAAACCAGTTAAATCAGCAGTGCTTACTGCAATTGTGATCATTATTGCTACTAAAGCGGCCATGGGTATGGCTCCTATCCATGGCTTTAAAAGGATTATCATTAACAATAATGATAATCCTGAAATTAAGGTTGATAATCTGGATTTACCTCCATTCTCATTATTCATAACTGATTGCCCTACTAATGCACAGCCTGCCATTCCTCCAAATAAAGAGGATATTATATTAGCTATACCTTGTCCCCTTGCTTCTTTGTTTTTGTTGGAACTTGTGTCTGTGGCATCATCCAATATATCTTGAGTTAAGAATGTTTCCATTAAACCAACCAGCGATATCGCTAAGGATGTTGGCAATATCACACCTAAAGTTGAAAGGTTGAATGGGACTTTCCCATTTGCTAATTCACCAAATGGCAAGGAGAGACTAGGGAATCCATTTGGTAATGTCCCTAAATCACTAACAGTAGGGATTTCTAATTTAAAAAATACACTTATTAAAGTAAGCAAAACAATTGCTACTAATTGAGAAGGAATTACTTTTGTTATTTTTGGAAATCCGTAAATAACAATTAATCCTAAAATTACAAGAATCCAAACGGTAGGTATTTGACTATTTGTAGGATATTTTGAAAGTTCATTTCCTAATAGTTTCCCTTCATTAATGCCAATTCCTAGTTGAAGAAATTGAGCTTGAAATATTAATAAAGCAAGAGCATTTACAAATCCGCTTAATACACCTGTAGGTACAAACCTCATTTGATAAGCCAGCCTTAGATATCCCCAGAGTATTTGAAAAACACCTGTTAATAATCCTGCCGCTATCAAATAGGAAAGACCAAGGTTTGTTCCAGGGGCCTGAGCTTCTCCAATGGCAACAACCCCAGTCATCAAAAGAGCTGTTGATCCTGTCGCCGAAGTAATCATACCCCTTCTGCCACCAAGAATTGCAATTGTTATGGATAAGCAGAATGCGCCATAAAGTCCAACTTTAGGATCAACCCCAGCAATCCCTGAAAAAGCAATCGCTTCAGGAATCATTGCAAATGCTACTACTAATCCTGAAAGAATATTAGATTTTGGATCATCTAACCAATTTTTAGCTAAATATTTGGTGAAATTTGACATTTTAATTTCTTCTTATACTTAAAAAGTTACCTTATAGAGGAGGCAAAATACTTTCTGGATCACAAATATTCTTTAAAGTTTTTAATTCACTAAGTCTTTCTCCAAATGATAAATAAACTTCTTCTTCGTGAGAATTTAAATGATTATGAATCTGAGCTAGATGTATTTTTGGGAAAAATATTTTTAGTTTGTTCCACGATTCATTCATCCACTTCAAAACAATTTCCTTTTCTTTAAGATCATCTTTTTTCCATGCGGCATAGATCCAAGGTTTCCAAGTGCTTTCCCTATGAATAAAGAAACTTGATTTATGATCTAATTCTTTTGTCTTTCCTCCAAGCTGTTGTGAGGCAACATAACAAGATTTATTTGGTTTGTCCTTAATTATTTCATTCATACATTTAATAAAAACCTGAACATTATCTTTTAAATCTCCTCCCAGAAGGCTTATTACTTCTGAATGGTTATTCTTATTTAATTCAAATAGATCTAATTCTTTTGGAAAAAAATTTATCTGATTAAAGTTTTCATAACTGTTTATTTTGAGAGAAATATATTTTTCAAGTTTTTTTAAATAGTTTTTAGTAATTTTGTTATCTAAATCATTTTTTATCTCCGCGAAGATATAAATATATATCTCTTCGGCATAAATCCATTGAAGGCTTAAATTTTCTGGGAATCCCTCAGCCAAATGAATAATCTTTGAGAGTTCATTATCATCTACAAATCCTTCAATAATTTTAATAGGGTGAGATTGGAATGTTTTAAGGCCAATTTCAGTAACTATCGCGAGAAAAGGCGCAGCACCTTTAAGTCCTTCCCATAATAGTTTTTGGGAAGAATTTAGGCTGTTTAGTTTTAATGATATAAAAGTTCCATCCCCTAAGTATCCTTTTATGGACTCAATATTATCAATAGCTAATCCATATCTTCGACTCATCGGACTTATTCCTCCAGTTAATATGTAACCTGCTCCAGGAAGTTTTGATAGACCAATAGGGAAGGTCTTATTATGTTTTTCTAGATAATTCATGAGATCCTTCATAACCACCCCACCTCCAATTTTTATTAAATTCTTTTCTTTCTCAAGATAAATTTGGTTATATTCTTTTCTTAAATCAAGAGTAATTAAACCATTTCTAGCGCAGCTTGATGTAGTACCCCCGCTGCAAACACAAAGATATTCTGATTTTGATGATGAATTGTAATGTTTACTAAATAAATCATCCTCTATTTTATAAATTAGGTTTTTAACTTGAGCATCACTGGAATTAATATTTGGAACTTCAAGTAAATTATTATTTTTTTTCACTACTAAATACTCTTCTTTACTAATATATTATTAGTTATTGCTTACAATTGGATACTTTTGATTCGAACTTAAATAAGAAAATTGGCATCCTCATTTGTGGACATGGGAGTAGAAATAAATTAGCTATTACAGAATTTGAAGAATTAACTAGGCTTATACAAAAAAAATATCCATCTATTTATGTGGAATTTGGTTTTTTAGAATTTGCAAAGCCATCTCTCACTGATGCTTTGGATAAATTAAGAAATAGTTCTATAAAAAAAGTAATAGCTATTCCGGCTATGCTTTTTGCTGCTGGACACGTGAAAAATGATATACCAAGTCTGCTTATGAATTATGCGAAGAAAACAGATATAGAAATAATTTATGGAAGAGAATTAGGAATTAATAATTTAATGATTAGTGCAGCCTGCGAGAGAGTTAAAGAAGTATTCAAAAATAATAATTCTCTTATTCCTGAAGAATCATTATTAGTAGTAGTTGGAAGAGGCTCTTCTGATCCTGATGCTAATTCTAACGTATCTAAAATTACAAGAATGGTAGTTGAAGGAGTAGGTTTAGGCTGGGGGGAAACTGTATTTTCGGGAGTAACATTTCCATTAGTAGAACCTGGGTTGCGAAATGTTGTAAGACTTGGTTATAAAAATATAATTATTTTTCCTTACTTTCTTTTTTCAGGGGTACTGGTAACAAGAATAAAAAGGCAAAGCGATTTGGTAGCACTTGATAATCCACAGGTTGAATTCCATGAGGCAAAATATCTTTCATCTCACAAATATGTTGTTCAAACATTTATAGAAAGGATTGAAGAAATTTTTAATGACGAGAGCAACAATTTTATGAATTGTTCCTTGTGTAAATATAGATCGAACTTATTTGGTTTTGAAAAAGAAGTTGGATTAGTACAAGAAAGTCATCATGAGCATGTTGAGGGCATAGGACTTAGTTGCGATTTGTGTGATTCTGAATGTAATGGGGCCTGCGAAACGAATATCCAAAGCTTGAATAATGTTGACGATCAGTCATTACCTTTAGGAGAAAAAAATAATGATGAACATCATCATAAACATGAAGATCATGATCATCATCATCATCATGTTTACCCAAATTCAAAACATCCCTTGGGACCTGTTACGCTTCGCTTGCTTAGTGATGATCAAATCTTAAGAAATTCAGTTGAAAAAGACTGAATCAACCGTCTCTTTCTTGGTTAAGTCTCATTAGACTAGTCATATATAAGTATTACTAATAGATAATTAGAAATGTATTTTGGGTTATATTTTCCACAGTTAACAACTAGTTTTCCACGTCCATATCCACATGGAATTAGCTATGAAGCCACCTCTCGAAATTAACAGCACTTCAACATTATTATTGACTTTTCTTAAAGCTTTTTTCAATTTGTCGAATTGAAAATTTGTTTTTGTTAGATCTGCTTTATAACATGAGTCTCATTTGATAAAGGCGTAAAGCAGATAAAAATATATTTTTGACTTTTAAAAAAAAATAGACAATTATGTTTGAACACGGAATTTAATTTCTTATGAATCAAATAAACAAACATAACAACATTGAAGATAAATTTGATAATTCTTTTCCATCAAAAGTCTCTTTAGAAACTGAGCTTTCTGAAAGTCTTTATGAAACTATGAAAGATTTTGTCTTACATAATCCTACTTGGGATCAATACAAACTTATAAATTCTGCTTTAGCCACTTTTCTTGTCCAAAATGGATGTACTGACAGTTCCGTTTCAGAGATTTATATAAATCAACTTTTTACACCTTCTAAATCTTTTTAATATTTAAACAAGCTCTTCTGCTTATGGCCATCATCGTTAATGTAGGACTTTGCCATGAAGAAGTTGGCCAACATGCCCCATCTAGTACAAGAACATTTTTACATCTCCATAGTTGATTTGATTTATTGACGACACTTTCTTCCTCACTAAATCCCATAGCTGCTCCTCCTACTTCATGAATATAATATCCTGGAGGTGGTGGATTACCTGATAGTGCAATAGATTTTTCTGTAAATAAACCTACATATGGGATTTTTATGAGCTCATCAATTCTTCTAATCTTTCCATCGGCAGCGTTTATTGAATCTCTTATCGTACTTTCCATATGTCTAGCCATATTTAATTCGTTTTCACTCCATTCGAATTCAATATGAGGGATTGGAATACCCCAGCTATCTGTTTTCTTAGATAGAGATACTGAATTTTCTTCTCTTGGTAGGACCTCACCATGGGCGATTAGAAAACCTGTAGATGAATTAGAATCTTTTTGTAAAAACTTAGGGATTCCAAGCCTATCTATTGCGCCCCAAATTCCATAACCTCTTAAAAAGTTAATACTTTCAGGTTTAGGTAAATTTGACCCGAAAGGTATAAAAAAGCTCCCGGCGCCGGAGAGTTCAGGATAAGAATTAGAATTAGAATTGATTTTATTTTTATTCTGAATTGTATTAGGAATTGAAAA
>QCTA01000028.1 GCA_003211335.1 Prochlorococcus sp. AG-670-O11
TCAAAATAGGCAGGGTGTTCCAAATAGACAAGGAGGGTCCTATAGACAGGGAGAATTCAGCAAGACAGGTTCTAAATTTAATAATCAAACACCCTCCGGTATAAGGAAGCCAGTAGCACCTAATGAACTCATGCAGCTACAGAAAACTAATGCCTTCAATAAAGAAAAACTTAATCCCTCTAATGTAAATAAACAAAAAGTTGATCCCCCCAATCAGAAAGCAAAAGCACCTAATAGTCGTTTAAATGCATCTCCTGCGGCCAAAAAACCACCACATAGATCTTTCGCGAACAACTCTAAAAAACCTGGTAGAACAGATTGGGATGATAGTGCAAAGCTAGAAGCATTAAGAAATAAAAATCCACAGAAACAAAGACAAAAAGTCCATATTATTGGCGAAAATGATGATTCATTAACCTCTGAGACTAGCGGCTACTCAGGAGAGAAGGTCACAATACTATCTGCTAGCTTGGCTCGTCCAAAAAAAGAAAAGTCAGAAGAGATAAAATCACAAAAAGCCACAAGGCAATTTAAGAAAAAGAAAAAAGAGACCACTAGGCAAAGACAAAAGAGAAGAGCTATGGAACTAAGAGCAGCCAAAGATGCGAAACAAGTAAGACCTGAAATGATAATTATCCCTGAAGATAATTTAACGGTACAAGAATTAGCTGATAAGCTGAGTCTTGAAAGTTCTGAAATAATAAAATCTCTCTTCTTTAAAGGTATTACAGCTACGGTTACACAATCACTTGACTTGGCAACTATTGAAACTGTGGCTGAAGAATTTGGTGTCCCTGTTTTACAAGATGATGTTGAAGAGGCGGCAAAGAAAACAGTAGACATGATTGAAACAGATGATATTGAAAGTCTTATCAAAAGACCTCCAGTGATTACAGTAATGGGTCATGTTGACCATGGTAAAACAAGTCTTTTAGATGCCATAAGACAATCAAGAGTAGCCTCAGGAGAAGCAGGTGGAATAACTCAACATATAGGGGCTTATCAAGTTGAATTTGAGCACGAATCAAGAAAGAGAAAGCTAACTTTTCTTGACACTCCAGGTCATGAAGCATTTACAGCTATGCGTGCAAGAGGCACAAAAGTCACTGACGTAGCAGTTCTTGTAGTAGCGGCTGACGATGGTTGCAGACCTCAAACACTCGAAGCTATTAGTCACGCAAGAGCAGCTAAAGTACCAATAGTAGTAGCTATAAACAAAATTGATAAAGAAGGAGCTTCTCCAGATAGAGTTAAACAGGAATTATCTGAAAAAGATCTAATCGCAGAGGACTGGGGTGGTGACATAGTTATGATCCCAGTTAGTGCAGTCAAAAAACAAAATATTGATAAACTGCTCGAGATGATCCTATTGGTTTCTGAAGTTGAAGATCTCCAAGCAAATCCAGAAAGATTAGCTAAAGGAACAGTTATTGAAGCACATCTAGATAAAGCCAAAGGTCCTGTTGCAACTTTATTAGTACAAAATGGCACATTAAAAGCTGGCGATGTATTAGCTGCAGGTTCAGTCCTTGGAAAAATCAGAGCAATGGTAGATGAACATGGAAATAGAATTAAGGAAGCTGGACCTTCATGTCCAGTTGAGGCACTTGGATTTAGCGAAGTCCCAACAGCAGGTGATGAATTTGAAGTTTATCCTGACGAGAAAACTGCTAGAGCGATTGTTGGAGAAAGAGCGACTGATGCGAGAGCAACAAAATTAGCCCAGCAAATGGCCTCTAGAAGGGTGAGCTTATCATCTTTATCAACTCAAGCCAATGATGGAGAACTTAAAGAATTAAATCTAATTCTTAAAGCAGATGTCCAAGGGAGTGTAGAGGCTATATTAGGTTCATTGGAACAATTACCTAAGAATGAGGTCCAAGTTAGAGTTCTTCTCTCCGCACCTGGTGAAATAACAGAGACTGATATAGACCTTGCCGCTGCCTCTGGCTCAGTAATCATAGGCTTTAATACATCATTAGCTTCTGGAGCTAAAAAAGCAGCTGATGCAAATGATGTTGATATAAGAGAGTATGAGGTGATCTATAAGCTTTTAGAAGATATTCAATCCGCGATGGAAGGACTACTAGAACCTGATCTAGTTGAGGAATCTTTAGGTCAAGCTGAAGTAAGAGCGATATTTACGGTTGGTAAAGGAGCTATTGCTGGATGCTATATACAAAATGGCAAATTGCAAAGAAATTGTTCTTTAAGAGTACTTAGATCCGATAAGGTAATATTTGAAGGTATTTTAGACTCTCTGAAAAGATCTAAAGATGATGTAAAAGAAGTTAATACTGGCTTTGAATGTGGAGTTGGATGTGATAAATTCTCTACTTGGAGTGAAGGAGATATTATTGAAGCATTCAAATTTGTAACTAAAAAAAGGACTCTAAATAAATAAAAAATTTAATCTTTCTTATTTTTATCGAAGAAAAATAAGGTTGGGAATAATATACAAGCTCCTAATTGTATTAAAAGACTATTTTGCTGTATTTCATTACCACCAGCAATTCTAGAAAGCATTATTAAAAGGCCTAAAAAAGCAGAGCCTGTAAAAGCTATCCATAATATTTTTCTTAAGCCTTTAAAAGGAGCCTGAGTCTCCTTCAATAATTTTTTTTTTAATTCAGGGTCTATTTTTGACATTAATTCTTTAAAATCTAAAATCAATTCTATATGAAAAAAATCAAGATTTAATAACGCTGATATAGATCAGAGGAAGAGCAACTGTTTCGTGAACGGTAGGTCATTGGTGCAATTCCAATTATCATCATTTACCTAAAACAAAAACAAATTTCATATGTGAAAAATTAATTTCAAATTAATTTTAAATTACTGAATTTTTCCATTTAATTTTTTTAATTTAGAAATATCGACACCCTTTAGATCAATATCAAGGAAACTAAATATTAAAATGAAAAAAAATGCTATTGAGATTTTAAATATTTGTTGGAAATATTTTATTGAGACATTTAAATTAAAAAAGGGGTTAAAATTTTACTTAATTAAATTCAGAAATTCGCCGAAAGGGTATTAAAGTAGTTAGATTCTTTATATGAGATCAATTTTAAAGTCTCTTTATATGGAATTAAACTTTCCCTTCAAAAAAATAACACAAAATTCCAAAAGGGAATCTTTTAGTAAGGTTCTCGTTGTTAGACTTCCTTGCAATCCGATATTTCCAATTGGGCCAATATATTTAGCGGATCATGTCCACAAATGTTTCCCAAAAATAGAACAACAATTTATTGATTTAGCAATAGTCCCTTTAAATAATGTTTCTAAATACTTAAAAAGAAAAATTGATCAATTCAGACCTCATCTAATTATTTATTCTTGGAGGGACATACAAATATACGCTCCAGTTGATGGAAGAAGCGGCAACCCCTTACAAAACTCTTTTGAAGTCTTCTACTCAAAAAATATTTTTAAAAAAATCAGAGGAGCTTGGGGAGGCTTAAAATTAATAACATCCCATTATGAAGAAATAAATAGGAATACATCCTTAGTTAAAATGGGACTCAAAAGAGCTCAAAAATACAATAAATCAGTAAAAATAATTTTAGGAGGAGGAGCCGTAAGCGTTTTCTATGAGCAGCTGGGTAATTTATTACCAAAAGGTACATTAATTTCTGTTGGAGAAGGTGAGAACTTGATCGAAAAAGTTATTAAGGGTGATTCTATTGATGAAGAAAGATGTTATATTGCTGGACAAAAACCTAGGAAAAAATTAATACATGAACACCCCTCAGGAACGATTAAAACAGCCTGTGATTACAACTACATTAAATCTATTTGGTCTGAATTTGATTGGTACATAGAAGGTGGCGATTATTATGTAGGAGTTCAAACCAAAAGAGGTTGTCCCCATAATTGCTGTTTTTGCGTTTATGGAGTTGTAGAAGGTAAAAAAGTTCGAGTTAATCCAGTAAATGAGATTATTAAAGAAATGAAGCAACTTTATGAAATGGGTGTTAGAGGGTTTTGGTTTACTGATGCTCAATTCATTCCATCAAAAAAAAATATCCAAGATGCGAAACTACTTCTTCAAGCTATAAAAGACCAGGGTTGGGACGATATTAAATGGGCGGCATATATTAGGGCCGATAATATTGATCGCGAATTAGCTCAACTAATGGTAGAGACAGGTATGAGTTATTTTGAGATAGGAATTACATCAGGATCTCAAGAACTTGTTAGAAAAATGAGGCTTGCATATAATCTTAAAACTGTACTAGAAAATTGCAGAATGCTTGTAGAGGCAGGATTTAAAAATCATGTCTCAGTCAATTACTCATTTAATGTGTTTGATGAAACCCCAAATACAATTAAACAAACTATTGCATATCATAGAGAGTTAGAAAAAATTTTTGGGCGAGATTTAGTGGACCCGGCTATATTTTTCATAGGTTTACAACCACATACTCTTTTAGAAAAATATGCTCTAGAAAACAATATCTTAAAACCTAATTACAATCCGATGAGTATGATGCCATGGACAGCAAGAAAACTTTTATGGAACCCTGGTCTTCTGGGTAAAAAGCTTGGAGAGGTATGTTTAGAAGCTTTTGATAATAAGGATGATGAATTTGGAAAAACAGTTATTAATATTTTGGAGAGAAATTATGGCAAATCATCATTAAATGATTCTCTAAAAGTTCGTAAACTATCAGAAAGAAAGTTATCAGCAGCAAAAGTTTAAAAAAATTAGATTTAATTCACTATTTAAGAACTAATTAGTCTTCTTTTTCAATTGAGCTTGTTATCCCTTTTGATTTCAAAGATTCCGAATAAAATTCAGCCGGTTCTAGGTCACATACTATAACCAAACCAACCCCAGTGTTATGAGCCTCAAGCATAATAGAAATAGCATCTTGCTCGCTTAATTGTGGTACTACTTCTCTGAGTGCAGTAGTAACATACTCCATTGAATTAACAGGGTCATTGTGAAGTAATACTTTATATTTTGGTGATTTATTTTTTAACGCGACTGTTTTTTTTTCCAAGACTGCAGCGTTGTTATTTTTCCCTTGTTCTAACTTTATAGTTGACATTACCTTTTGATTGTAATTACAAGTAAATTTATAAATCATTATATATTAATTATTCGCTCCATTGCATTAATAACATTTAATCTTGAATTGAAGGCAGATAATCGAAAATATCCCTCGCCCGCCAATCCAAATCCACTCCCAGGAGTACCCACTAGATTAGCTTTTTCAAGTAAATAATCAAAAAAGTCCCAAGAGGTCATATTAGTTGGAACTTTTATCCAAACATATGGCGCATTATCACCCCCATATACTGTAAAACCTGCACTTCTAAGTTTATTTTGCATAATCTTTGCATTTTCCATATAAAAATCAATTAAAGAATTTATCTCTTTTTTGCCTTGCGAAGAATATACCGCCTCAGCACCTCTCTGCACTATGTAACTTACTCCATTAAATTTAGTACATTGACGCCTATTCCATAGTGACCATAAATCAACTTTTTCACCTTTTGAATTATACCCTAATAGATTTTTAGGTATTACTGTATAAGCACATCTAACTCCGGTAAATCCTGCATTTTTTGAAAAAGATCTAAATTCAATAGCACAATTTTTTGCCCCCTCTATTTCATATATTGAATGAGGAATATCTAAATCTTGAATAAAAGCTTCATAAGCTGCATCAAAAAGAATCAAAGACTTATTTTCGTTAGCGTAATCAACCCATTTCTTCAATTCTTGTTTAGTAATTGTTGCCCCAGTTGGATTATTTGGAAAACAAAGATAAACAATATCAACTTTAGTTTTTGGGATTTCAGGTAAAAATTTATTATCTTCATTAATCGCTAAATATAATAATCCTTGATAAGTTCCATTTTTAAGAGTTTCTCCTGTCCTACCAGTCATCACATTACTATCTACGTACACAGGATAGACAGGATCAGTTACGGCAATTAAATTATCACCCCCCAATATATCTAAAATATTGCTGCTATCGCATTTTGAACCATCTGAAACAAATATTTCTTCCGGTGAAATTTGGCACCCTCTTGAAATAAAATCATTTACAGAAATTTTTTCCCTAAGCCATCCATATCCTTGTTCTGGACCGTAACCTTTAAATCCGCTATTTGTTCCCATTTCCTCTAATGCCTTACTCATGGCACTAACACAAGCTTTAGGTAAAGGCTCCGTTACATCTCCTATTCCAAGCTTAATAACTTCCGAGTTGCTGTTTGCTTGAGTATATTTACTAACTCTTTTTGAAATTTCAGGAAATAGATATCCTGCTTTGAGTTTTAAATAATTTTCGTTTACTTTAACCACTTTAAAAAATAAAAAACTTGACCTATATAAGAATAATGGATGAATGTGCTTAAGCGGGAATTAGATGTTAAGATAAATCTAGTTATGATTCAATTAAAGAAATAATCATAGCTATTTAATCAATTTCAAATCGTTTGAAAGTCGTCTAAAACTTAAACATTTAGCAAATTTAATTGCTACTAAATTATTTTAAAAATCTAATAAGCACAACTATCAAGAATTTGATAGTAAATAATTAAACATAATTATTTACTTTTTTATCGATTTTCAAAAATTCAAAACATACTTAATTTTTTATGTCTCAGCAAATTGTAATAGCTGAGCAGGCGCGTATTGCAGCACTACTCACAGATTATCAAGTTGATGAATTAATCGTCGCACAAGGTCAATATCAAATCGGTGACATTTTTTTAGGAACTGTTGAAAATGTCCTTCCAGGAATTGATGCTGCCTTTATAGATATTGGAGAAAGTGAAAAAAACGGCTTTATTCATGTATCAGATCTAGGTCCATTAAGATTAAAAAAAGGCGTAGTAGGAATTACTGAACTACTTGAACCAAAACAAAAAGTTCTAGTTCAAGTAATGAAAGAACCCACTGGGAATAAAGGGCCAAGACTTACAGGTAATATCTCCTTACCTGGTAAATATTCAATATTGCAACCTTACGGACAAGGAGTAAATATTTCTAGGAAGATAAATACTGAGACTGAAAGAAGTCGTTTAAGAGCTCTTGGAGTTTTAATTAAACCTCCCAGTACTGGATTATTATTTCGAACCGAAGCCGAACAAATACAAGAAGAATTACTTATTAAAGATTTAGAAAATTTAATTCAACAATGGGAGGAAGTTTTAAAAACATCAGAGAGTACTAATCCACCAAATCTAATAAGTAGAGATGAAGATTTTTCATTAAAAATTTTAAGGGATTGCATTAAATCATCAACTAACAAAATTATTATTGATAACAAAATCGCGCTTGAAAAAGCAAAAGACTTTTTGGTTAATAATGACACTAATGTTGATCTTGTGTTTCATAATAATGAAATAAATGAACATATTTTAGAAAAATACCAAATTAACAAAACTATTCAAAAGGCACTTCAACCTAGAGTAGATTTACCTTCAGGAGGATACATAATTATTGAGCCTACTGAAGCTTTGACAGTAATTGACGTGAATTCTGGTTCTTTTACAAGATCAGCCAATTCAAGACAGACTGTTTTATGGACGAATTGTGAAGCAGCTCTAGAAATTTCTAGGCAAATGAAATTAAGAAATATAGGGGGAGTGATAGTTATAGATTTTATAGATATGGAATCTCGAAGAGACCAATTTCAGTTACTTGAGCATTTTACTTTAGCTATTAAAGATGATTCAGCAAGACCGCAGATTGCTCAATTAACTGAGTTAGGTTTAGTAGAATTAACAAGGAAGAGACAAGGTCAAAATATATATGAATTATTTGGCAGCAAATGTAAAGCCTGCAATGGATTAGGGCATATAGAAAATTTACCAAATTTTAAAAATCATTCTTCAAAAACGAATCAAACTACAAAGAAATCTAGTAAAATAAGTAATTCTAAACTTATAGATTTAGACACCATTCAAGTAATTGAAAATAAGGAAAAGGTTGTTAAGGAAGACTTTATTAACACCAAAATTTTCAATAAAGAAGATAATGATTCCAATAAAGGAGAAAATGATAATGAACTACTTGATATAAGTAATCGTAGAGAAAAGAAAGTAATAACTGTTGAGCTAAGTAATGATGAGAAAATTGTTTATAGCCAATTGGGTATTAATCCATTAGTTAAATTAGGAAAAGAATATCTAAGTACTAATCACTTAGTACGTCTAGAGGATGTTGATAGCAAGGAAAAAAATACTTCTTCTGAGCATAATGAAAAATCAAATAATAAAGTTTCAGATGAGAAAACAAATAAAAAAACCTCAAATTTGAATTCAAGTGAAGAAGTTGAAGCAGATTTCCCCTTAGAAATGAATCCTGATGATAAATTGCCTAAAATAGTAAGTGATCAAGAGGAAATAGACATAACAGATGAAATTGATAATTCAAGACGGAAAAGAAGAAGATCATCAGCAAATATTGAATAAAGTTTCTGAGATAGGTTAGAGGTAATAGTAGGGGAATTTGGATTTTTTTTATTTGAGATTACTTGTGAATTTTTTGGTTTAATGACAGGCTTTATCAAGAGGGGCTTTTTATTTAAACCTTCTTTTGAGGATTTCTCGGAATGCAAGTTACTTGAAAAAATCTTTGCATCTTTGTCGTTCTCGTTATTATTTTTTAGTTTGTCATTCTTTGTCTTAAATGTGGACTTATTTACAGAAAGGATTTTTTTACCTGAATTTTTGTTAATAACAAGATCTGTGATTTTTTTCGCATCCTTTAAACTTATTGAACTGCTGTGACTTTTAACTGAGATTGAAAGTTTTTGAGCAGCATCCAATATATCTTTATTTTCCAGTTTTAAATCTCTGGAAAGTTCATAAACTCTGATTTTATCGCTGATAGTCATTTAATCTGAATGTTACTCTTTTTTGTAAGTTTAAGAGAATGTAATTACAATTATATGTCCTTTTGGGATAGTTATTTATAGTTTGCAATTTCCCTTTCAAAAATATCAAAAAAATCGGGATTTAAAATGCTTTTTAAAGCTTTTTGAAGCTTTTTTTTAAGTTTAGAATCTTTAGAACACTTTTTTGATTTACATATGTAAGCAGAACGACCCATACCTTCATTAATCATAATTCCTAACTTGTGATCATTAGTAATCTTCAAAAGATTATTTCTATCAAAAGTGATCCTGCAAGAAATGCACTTACGCATAACAGGAGATTTCAGTATCACCGTGTTTTCTCCTCTGTAGACAATACTTCATCTTGTTTTAGGCTTTCTGTTCGGTTATCTTCTGAAAGAGTTTCTTCCTCATATTGTTCATCTCCATATTCCTCATCATCTTCAGGTAAAGGATAAAGTTCCCTTAATCGTGCATCTTCTGCTGCTCTTTCTGCTTGCTCAGCCTCCAATCTCTGTTCAGCTTCTCTTTGAAGATTCTCCTCCTCCTCTCTTTGAATAATTAACTCTGCTACAACAGCGTCTTCCGCCTCCTGATCATATTCATGGGAGTTTTTAACGTCAATTTTCCAACCTGTTAATCTAGCGGCAAGACGCACATTTTGACCTTCCCTTCCTATAGCAAGACTTAGTTGATCAGGAGGAACTAAAACATGAGCATGTTGCCCTTCTGGATCAACAAGTCTGACAAGGTCAACTTTAGCTGGACTCAAAGAATTTAATATATACTGGATTGGGTCAGATGACCACTTTATGACATCTATTTTTTCTCCCCTTAATTCATTAACTACTTGTTGAATTCTTGCTCCTCTTGCTCCAATGCAAGCACCTACTGGATCAACTTCTCTTTCGATACTGTCTACGGCAACTTTAGTCCTTGGTCCAACAGCTCTTGAAGGAGGATTTGCTTCTCTTGAAACAGCGACAATTTTAACTGTACCCTCTTGAATTTCTGGGACTTCGTTTTCAAATAAATAAACCACTAAACCAGCATTAGCTCTACTCACAAAAAGTTGAGGACCTTTTCTAGCTATTTCACTAACTTCTTTTAAGAAAACTTTGAATGTTGCGTTTGCTCTATAATTGTCATTTGGCAATTGATCCCTCTTAGGTAGTTCTGCTTCAACTTCTGGTCTACCGATACCTGAACTTACTCCCATAATAACCGACTGCCTTTCGAATCTTATAACTCTTGCAGTTAAAACAGGATCTTCTAAATCTGCGAATTCTTCCTGAATCATTTTCCTTTGTTGATCTCTCAACTTTTGAGCCAATACTTGCTTCGTAGTTGAGGCAGCCATCCTGCCAAAGTCTTCCTTCTCTGGTGTGACATCTAAAACGACGGTATCACCAATTTGAGCATCATCAGCGACTTGTTGAACTTCTTGAAGAGATATTTGATGATCCTCGCTTTCCACCTCTTCTACAATTATTTTACTTGATAAAATTCGATAACCTTCCTCTTCTAGATCAAAACCTACATCAAAATTACTAAAGTATTCTTCATCAAATGGATCTTCTTTTACTCCAATGTAAAAGGTTCTTCTATATTTTTCGTAACCTTTAAGTAAGGCTTCACGTAAAGCTGATTCCACAACGTGAGGAGGTAATTTTTTTTCCTCACTGATGTCTTCAATAAGATTGTTTAAACCTGGGAGAATTACTAATGCCATCTATGATGGGTAAAATGAATAATAGTTGAAAATAAATTAGCCTTTCAAGGTGCAAAGACTAACCTTTAATACTTCATTAAAGGGGATTTTTTTAATCTTACCTTTTATGTTAATGGCTAAAAAATTTTTAGACTTTTCATAAAGTAAACCATTCAAAAATTTTATATTTGAATTTTTTGGGTTTAACTCAACATTAACTGGAAAACCTTTAAAAGTTTTGAAGTCTCTATCTGAGGTTAATTCATCACTGACCCCTTGACTACCAATTTCTAAAACATATGAACATTTTAAAAGATTTGAATTTTCAATTACGGTGAATGCTGGATTATTGAATCTTGTACAATCATCTAAAGTAATATTATCTTCATTAGTTTTGCAAATAATAATTTTTATGATAATAGGACTTTGATTTGTTAGTAAATTTAAACTATAAATTTGAAGATTAAATTCTTTGGCCA
>QCTA01000029.1 GCA_003211335.1 Prochlorococcus sp. AG-670-O11
TTTTGTTGATAACTCTCTTAATTCTTTTATAGTATTTTTAAGCAATTCCGGATTAAATTCATCTAACAAAATACTATCCGCTCCTGCTAAAACTGCATCTTTTGCTTGCTTAATATCTTCTGCTTCAATAATAATATGAGTTGTAAATGGAGTATTTAACCTAATTTTTTTTACTGCATTTTTCAAGTTGTCAGTCCATGCGATGTGGTTTTCTTTAATCATTGCGGCATCGTATAGTCCCATCCTATGATTAATACCACCACCACATTTAAAAGCATACTTTTCAAATATTCGTAAACCAGGAGTAGTTTTTCTTGTATCTGCTAAACGTATATTTGTCCCTTTTAAAGCATCTACAATATTTTTTGTATAAGTTGATATTCCGGATAGATGCATTGAGATATTGAGACTTATTCTTTCACTTGTTAGTAGGCTTATTGACGGTCCATATAGTTCTAAAAGTTTTTGGTCCTTCATAAATTTTTCGCCATCATCAATAAAAAATTTACACTCTATCTTTTTATCAATTTTTTTTAAAATTGTTTTTATTATTGCAACACCACAAAATACTCCTTCTTCTTTTGCTATCCAATGTGCTTTTCCTATTTTTTTGGTAATTATCGAAGATGTTAAATCACCTTTTCCAATATCTTCTTCAATCCAATCATCAATAATCCTAGATATATTTGGAGAGTAAAAGTCCACTAAGGTTCAATAAGATAACGAATTTTATTTTAACTTTTAAAGTTTACTTTATATATTTATGTAATTTAATTAAAATTTATTTACCTATACAAAATTTTGAAAAAATATTATTTAGTAGATCTTCAGTTAATTCTTGACCTGTAATTCTCGATAAGTTTTTTATTCCATCTCTAACTTCAATGGATAATAAATCGAAGGGTAATTGATTAGCAATTATTTGATCAGTATCATTTAAATTTTTTAGGCAATCAGTTAGGTTTGATATTTGTCTTTCATTTAAAAAAACATCTATATTTTCAAATTCTTTTGATCCACATTTTTTAACTATCTTTTCAACTAAATCTTTTTCTCCTTCATATTTACTTTCATTAAATCTAAGATTTCATAATTAGGTTTACCTTTTTTTAAGGTAAATTTAAAAATCCTTTTCAAAGTCTCATCAAAAAATATCTTAGATAATTTTTTTTGATTTATTAAAATTGCACCTCCAATTGAAGAAAGAATCATTGCATTTTTTTCTTGATGGTTATTTTTAGAATTAGGGTATGGAATTAAAATTGATGGTTTTCCAGTTTGAATAAGTTCATTTATTGTTCCTGCTCCAGATCTTGATATTACTAGATCACAGTTTTGCATCAAAGATGCAATTTGCTTAGTAAATTTTTTTTGTACATAGTTAGTAGATTTTGTTTTTATGGAACTTTGTAAATTATTTTCTCCAACAATATGAATTATTCGAAAATTTTTTTTTATTAAAAAATTAAGAGATTCATATAAAATCTCGTTAATTTTCTTTGCACCTTGACTTCCTCCCATAACAATTAGAAGGGGGCCTCTTCCTTTTGGAACCCAATGTGGTAATGGATTTTTTTTATAAAACTCTTCTCTTAGAGGAGTTCCCGTAAAAATAGTTTTGCAATTTTTTAAATAAAAATTTGTATCTTTAAACCCCATAAGAACAAATTTACATAAAAAACCAAAATATTTTGTAACCGTTCCTGGTATTAAGTTTGATTCGTGAATAATAACAGGTATTTTAAGGAAATTTGCTGCAAGAATTGTTGGGGCTGCAATATATCCACCAGTTGTAAATACCAAATTAATTTTTTTTTCTTTTAGGATTTTAATAATATTAAAAGTCGAAGATAAAATTTTTAGATATTGAATTAGTATAAAAATATTTTTTTTTGGTGTCTCCAAATTTAAAGTCAAAAGATTATACTTTTTAGGCACAAATTTAGAATCAAGTCTTTGTTGAACACCTAACCAATACAAATTCCAATCTTTTTCAACCTTTTTAGAAACTGCTAAAGCGGGGAAAATATGACCTCCAGTTCCACTTGCCGCAATTAATAAATTATTTCTGTTTTTAGACATTAAACATTAAATAAGTAAAATAAAGTCATGAAAATACTTAACTTAAATTGGTTTACAAAATCAGGATTATTTATCTATATAATTATTTATCTCATTTTTCCAAAATTAGCAATCACCCAAAATACAAACGTTGATATAAGAAAAAATCTTGAAAATGCATTAAATGATAGAAACTTAAAATTGATAAAAAACATTTTCAAAGAAGAAGAAAACCTAAAAATGGAAGATAAATTTAAGGAATTAATCAAAGATTTTCCTAATTCAAAATGGGAAATTAAAACATTAAGCGGAGGAAAATCTAAAGAAAATATATTTAAAATTAAAGTTAATGGAAAGAAAAGACTTAGTGGGGAAATATTCCTTCTTGAATCTAATTTTAAGTATTTATTTTCTACTCAAAATGACAAAATATATAATGGCCATATAAAAGATTTATTAACTACTATCAGAAATGACCAAAATAACTTAGATATTATTTTTAGAATTCCCGAGAAAGTCCTTACAGGTGCAAAATATGATATTGATATTATTCTAAATGAACCACTTGGTGATGTAATTATAGCTGGAGGAATAATAGCTCATCAGGAAGAATCTTATCTGAAACAAGAAATCAATATTGAACCTTTAGCCTCGGGAGGTATTTTTAAAACGACTAGAGCGTCATCCAAACCAGCTACACAAATATGGTCTGGTATTATAACTCATCCAAAAGGAACGATTTCCTTCACAAAAAGCGTTGAAATTGTTGAAAAGATATAATTCAGACGTCTTTTAGGGCCGCTACCCCAGGTAAAGTTTTACCTTCTAAAAGTTCTAAACTAGCACCTCCACCAGTTGATATATGCGACATTTTTTCAGCCAAGCCAGCTTTCTCCACAGCAGCTACAGAATCTCCCCCTCCAATAATTGTACAAACATCAGCGAAAGAACTTAAATCAGCCAAGGTGGTCGCTATTGCATTTGTACCTTCAGCAAATTTATCAAATTCAAAAACACCCATTGGGCCATTCCAAATAATTGTTTTGCATTCGGCAAGAGCATTTTGAAAAACTTTGATTGATTCAGGCCCAATATCTAATCCCATCCAATCACCACTTATGGAATCTATTTGAGAGACTTTACTTTCTGCAGTAGGAGAAAACTCATTAGCAAGTACTACATCAGAGGGTAAAAGAAGCTCAACACCTTTAGTTTTTGCTTTTGCCTCTAAATTTCTTGCTAGCTCAAGTTTATCTTCCTCAACAAGACTCTTACCAACATCTAATCCTCTTGCCTTATAGAAAGTAAAAATCATACCTCCACCAATAATAATTTTGTCACACTTATCTAAAAGAGAATCTAAAACTCCAATTTTGCTACTTACCTTAGAACCTCCTACTATTGCCGCAAGAGGACGTTTTGGGGCATCTATAGCGCCTTGTAAATATTTCAACTCTTTTTCTAACAAAAATCCTGCTAATGAAGGCTCTAAAAAATTAGTAACTCCTTGAGTTGAAGCATGAGCTCTATGGGCAGCTCCAAATGCATCGTTAACATATATATCTGCATGAGAGGCTAAATTTTTAGCGAAATCTAAATCATTTTTTTCTTCCTCCTCATAAAAACGAACATTTTCTAGTAATAAAACATCCCCATTGTTTAAATTATTAGACTTAGCTAGAGCTTCTTCACCAATACAGCTTTCAGTTAAATTAACTTTTTTTTCCAATATATCGCTTAATCTGTCGGCAACTGGGGTTAATCTCATTTTCTCATTAACTTTCCCTTTAGGTCTTCCAAAATGAGCAGCTAATATAACTTTGGCTGAATTATTTATAAGAAATTTTATCGTAGGAATTGCTGCCCTTATTCGGGTATCGTCAGTAATCTGACCACTATCATTTAATGGAACATTAAAATCAACCCTTACAAGAACTTTTTTCCCTTCTAATTTAGACTTATCAAGACTGGAAAGAGACAACTTCGACATTAAGACATCCTATTTTTACCATGAGACCCTAACGTTAATTTGAGCTTATTGGGTTAAAAAGTAGTAACTGTTACTTATGCCTTAATAAAATTTAAAATTAGGTAGAAAAAAAAATTAATAAAAATAAAAAAAAATTTATTTTTTACATTAATATTATATGTAAATACTTTTGAAATTAATAAGAATCAAAAGGGACACAAATACAATTTATAGGATTTAATCAAGTGGAAATACCTATTATTCAATGGTACCCAGGCCATATTGCCAAAGCTGAAAAAAAGCTATCTGAAGTTATAAATAGAGTGGATTTAATTATAGAAGTTAGAGATGCAAGAATTCCTTTATCAACAGGACATCCGCATCTTAATAAATGGATCATAAACAAAAAACATATTCTTGTTATTAATCGGGCGGATATGATAAGTAAAGATACTATAACTAATTGGAACAAGTGGTTTAAAAAAAACAATATATATCCTCTTTGGTCTGACGCAAAAAATGGCAAAGGAATAAAAGAGATTTGCAAATCAGCAAAGGAATCCCGATTATCAATTGATAAAAGAAGGTTATCCAGAGGAATGAAGGTTAGGCCGATCAGAGCACTTACCCTCGGTTTTCCTAATGTAGGGAAATCTGCATTAATAAATAGAATCGCTAAGAAAAAAGTTGTAGAAAGCGCTAGGAAAGCAGGAGTAACTCGTAATCTCAGATGGATCAGATTAGATAGTGGAATAGATTTGCTAGACGCACCCGGTGTTATACCACCTAATCTAGATAATCAAAAATCGGCTCTAAATCTTGCACTTTGCGATGATATTGGAGAAGCTGCTTATGAAATAGAGAGTGTTGCGATTGAATTTATAAAATTAATTTTAAGATTAAAAGAGGATAAAAATGCAAATATTTCACTTTCAAAGATTTCTGATAGATATGGGGTTGATATATCAAAGATCCTTGATAGCCCTTATGAATGGATTGATCTTGTAGCCTTGAAACATACCTCAGGTGACAGAAGAAGAATGGCTCATAAATTATTAGAAGATTATCGTAATCAAATGCTAGGAAAGATTGCTTTAGAAGTACCGATATGAAATCAAGTAATGAAAATTCTTTTGGATTTGGAGAAGGTGAACTAATAGAAATTGCTTATGAGATGCCCCTTCCTATGAGACTCGATAGATGGCTTGTAAGCAAAAGACCGGAACAGAGTAGAGCAAGAATACAACATTTTATAAACGCAGGATTAGTTCTTGTTAACTACAAAACTGCAAAAGCTAAAACCCCACTAAAAACAGGAGATAATATACAAATTTGGATGCCTCCCCCAGAACCTCTTATCTATTTGAAACCAGAAAAGATGAACTTAAATATTCTCTTTGAAGATGAACATATCATTGTAATTAACAAACAATCAGGACTAATAGTCCATCCAGCCCCAGGTCATAAATCAGGAACATTGGTAAATGGCCTACTTTATCACTGTAAAGATCTCCCTGGAATAAATGGCAAATTAAGACCTGGAATAGTTCATAGATTAGATAAGGACACCTCTGGATGCATGGTTGTAGCAAAAAGCCAAGAATCACTAGTCAATCTTCAAATACAGATAAAAGAAAAAATCGCTTCAAGAAATTATATTGCGGTTATTCATGGAGCACCCAATACTTCAGAAGGTAAAATTATTGGAAATATAGGTAGAGACAAACTGAATAGATTGAAATATGCAGTAGTTGATGAAAATTCAGGAAGATATGCATGTACTTACTGGAAATTATTAGAAAGATTGGGTAATTACTCATTAATGAGTTTCAAATTAGATACAGGAAGAACTCATCAAATAAGAGTTCATTGTGCATATATCAATCACCCTATTCTTGGTGATCCTTTATATGGAAGGTGTAAAAAGCTTCCTTGCAAATTGGAGGGTCAAGCTTTGCACGCCGTAGAGCTAGGGCTTTTTCATCCAATAAATGGAGAGAAAATGAAATTTGAGGCAGAATTACCCCAAGAATTTAAGAAATTATTACGGGTATTAAAAAAAATCAATTAATGTTTAAGGAGCTATTTACTAAAGCTTTTGTCACATTACTCTTAGGATTAGAAAAAACAGTAGAAGAATCACCTGCTTCAATAATCTCTCCATAATTCATCACAATTAATCTATCACAAAAATTTTTTGCTATTCCCAAATCATGTGTAATGAAAATAATAGTTAAATCCATTTTTTCTTGCATCTTTTTTAGTAAACTAAGTATCTCAACTTTTACATATGCGTCTAACATATTTACACTTTCATCGCAGATAAGAATTTTTGGTTTAAGTAATAATGATCTTGCAATTGAAATTCTTTGTAATTGCCCACCAGACAATTGACTTGGGTATGAGTTTAAGAATTCAGAATCTGAAGGAAGATTTAAATTTCTTAATGTTAGTGTAATCTCATTTTTAATTTGAGTTTTATTATAAATTTTTTGAATTAAAAAGATATCCTTCAAAATATTTTTTATTTTCATTTTTGGATTAAAACTTGAAAAAGGATCTTGGAAAATTATTTGTATATTTTTAAAATTATTAGACTTTTTTTTACATAATTCTAGATTTCTTTCATAAACTCTTATTTCACCTCCTCTCACCTTTAATAGACCTATTAAAGCTCTACATAAAGTACTTTTTCCACTACCAGAAGATCCCACAATTCCTAGGACTTCATTTCGATATAATTTAAAACTAATTTCTTTCAAAGCCTTATTCCATTGGGGTTTAAAAATTGAAGAATTTGCTTTATACCAGTGTCTTAAATTATTCACTTCTAAAACAACATCACTTGCAGGGGTAACTTTTTTTCTTGGTTTCAAAGATATATTTGCAGCATTTACCAATTTTGCTCCAATCTTTGACTTAGGCAATTGAAAAACTTCTTCTATATTTCCTTGTTCTTTAATTGATCCTTCATCCATTATGACGACTTTTTTACACCACTTTGCTGCGAGATTAATATCATGACTAATTAAAATCAAAGTAGTTCCTGATTTCTCACATAAAAATAGAATTTCATTCATTACCTCAAAACTAGTCTTAGTATCCAGACTTGTTGAAGGTTCATCTGCTATTAATATTTTTGGTTTCAAAGCTAAAGCCATTGCAATTGAAACTCTTTGTCTCATGCCTCCACTAAATTCATGAGGAAATGAATTTAATCTATTAAAATTTATTCCTACTTTTCTAAAATTTTCTTCGACTAAATCTTTAATGATTAAACGGGAATTGTTTTGAAAGTGTGTTTTGAATAATTCTTCTAGATGATCTCGAACTGTCATTAATGGATTAAGTCTTTTTATAGAGTCTTGGTAAATAAATCCAAAATTATTTCTCCTAAATAATTGAATTTCTTTTTTATTAATTTTCGTGAGATCTTCTCCAGATATTTTTATAAAACCTTCAGTAATTGAACCTTCAGGGAGCATATTTACAATTGATTTTGCAAATGTAGTTTTACCACATCCAGAAGGACCTATTATTGCTAGGTGATCTCCTTTAAACAGATCTAATTTAAAATTTTTTAAAGTATATTTCTGGTTAGGACCATATTTGACATTTAGATTCCTGATTTCAAGAATTTTGCTTTTATTGATTTTCATAATTTTGTAGCAAATTTCACTAGTCCTAAATAAAATAAACTTAATGGATCATTATATGTCTGAGGCAACTGCGAATTCAAAAGAAAAAAATGAAATTAAAGTTTCAACAATCATTTTGCCTGAAAATAAGAATTATGAAAGTGAATCTTTGAAGTATGAGATAAAAATTCCTAATTGGCTTCTTAAAAATATTCAAAACTATGAAGTATCAAATTCTAAAAATGATGCTAATCAAAATCTTATAGTAAAAGCTTTTAAACTTGCATATGAAGCTCATAATGGACAATTTAGAGCAAGTGGTGAGCCATATATAATTCATCCCATTGCTGTTGCAGATCTTCTTAAAGAAATAGGAGCAAGTTCCTCAGTTATAGCTGCAGGCCTATTACATGATGTTGTTGAAGATACAGGAATTGCTCTTTCTGAGATAGAAGTTAATTTCGGCTTAGAAGTAAAAGTACTTGTAGAGGGTGTCACTAAATTAGGGGGAATTCACTTTAATAATAGAACTGAAGCACAAGCTGAAAATCTCAGAAAAATGTTCTTAGCTATGGCAAGCGACATAAGGGTTGTTTTAGTTAAACTTGCAGATCGACTTCATAATATGAGAACAATTCAATGGCTTAATGAAGAAAGAAAAGAGAGAATTGCAAGAGAAACGAGAGAAATATATGCCCCTTTAGCAAACAGACTAGGAATAAATCGATTTAAATGGGAATTAGAAGATTTAGCATTTAAATTCCTTGAGCCAGAGGAATACAAAAATTTAAAAGATCAAATTGCCGTTAAAAGAAGTGATAGAGAAAAAAGATTAGATGTAACTTTAAATTTAATGAAGGAAAACTTAGTCTCATCAGGTTTAGAAAATTTTGAAATTACAGGAAGACCAAAACATCTCTACGGTATTTGGAGCAAAATGGTAAGACAACAAAAACAATTTAACGAAATTTATGATGTTGCGGCTTTAAGAATTATTGTAAGCAATTCAGATAGCTGTTATAAAGCTTTAGCAGTTGTTCATGATACTTTTAGACCAATTCCGGGTAGATTTAAAGATTACATAGGTTTACCAAAACCTAATGGATACCAGTCTTTACATACTTCTGTGATAGGAAGACATAGGCCTATTGAAGTTCAAATTAGAACTACTTCAATGCATCAAATTGCAGAATTCGGAATAGCTGCTCATTGGCAATATAAAGAAGGGGGTTCACCTGCTTCTAGTAATGCAGAAAGATTTAATTGGCTTAGACAACTAGTAGAATGGCAACAAGAAGGTAATAACAAAGATCATAATGACTATCTAGCATCAATAAAAGAAGATTTATTCGATGAAGAAGTATTTGTGATCACACCTAAGGGAGATGTTGTTGGTCTAAGGAAAGGATCAACTGCAATCGATTTTGCCTACAGGATACATTCAGAAATAGGTAATCATTGTAATGGGATAAGAATCAATGAAAAGCTATCGCCTCTATCTACATCATTGCAAAATGGGGACTTTATAGAAATTTTGACTAATAATAATTCAACTCCAAGCTTAGATTGGTTAAATTTTGTAGTTACTCCAACTGCCAAAAATAGAATTCGCCAATGGTATAAGAAAAGTCATAGAGATGAGACTATAAAGAGAGGGAAAGAACTACTTGAAAAAGAGGTAGGACGCAATGGATTTGAATCATTACTTGCAAGTGATGCAATGAAAAAAGTTGCACATCGATGCAATTTAAAGACAACTGAAGATCTTTTAGCATCATTAGGATTTGGCGGTTTAACTTTACACCAAGTATTAAATCGATTCAGAGAAGAAATTAAAATACAAACAGAAGAAATTAAAAATGAATCTAATGCTGAGATAGCAAAAACTCTTATAAATAAAAATAATTCAATAACAACTAAATCTCATGCGAATAATAAATCACCAATCACTGGGGTTGAAGGCCTTGATTATAGAATTGGAAAATGCTGCAGTCCACTTCCTGGGGAGGAAATAATTGGAACTGTCTCTCTAGGTAATCATGGTATTACTATTCATAGAAGAGATTGTGAGAACGTTATCCCAATACCAATAGAGAGAAGATTACCTGTTGCATGGAACCAAGAGAATAAAATTCTTGACAAAAAGTTTCCAATTCAACTTAGAATAGAAGTGATAGACAGAGTAGGAGTCCTAAAAGATATTCTTATGAGATTATCTGATAAAGGAATAAATGTTAGTGATGCAAATGTAAAAACCGCTTTTGGAAAACCTGCCATTATTAATTTATGTGTTGGTCTAGAAAGTTATAATCAACTCCACAAAACTATTGATCAAATTAAATCAATGGCTGATGTGATAGATATTGCGAGAGTAGGAATAAGTTGATTTGAATTTAAAAGAACTTTAAAATACCCTTTTTTTTATTTTTCTTTTGTAAAGCAAGAAAACGATCGTACCAGAAATAGAAGCTAATAATAATCCAACTAATACTGAACCCAAAATTAATCTTAAAGAATAAAAACTACCTTGTTTCCATAATTCTTCTATCATTAATTTTTTATCAAAAACGTTTTCTGGAGTATTTTTTAGAAAGAATGAACCAACTTTATAATTAAAATAATATAGAGGTACATAAGTAAAAGGATTACTTATCCAAGTTCCAATTACAGCAAGAAAAAGATTTCCTTTCGCAACTCTTGCTAAAAATAATCCTAATAAAGTCTGAAACCCAAAGAATGGGAAACATCCGCAAAAGACACCAGCCGCTACTCCCTTTGCATTAAAAAATGGAGTCCCATTTTGTTTCAAAAAAAATGATAGAATTTTTTTATAGTTAAAACTCTTTATCAACTTCATTCTAAAATCACAATCAAAAAAGCTTTCTTTGATAAGCCTACTTAATTATCCATAACATAGTGAGAGATGGAATCAATTGTCTATACTGAAGATACAATAGCAGCAATAGCTTCGGCTATTAGTCTAGGTAAAGGAGGAATTGCAGTTATAAGAGTATCTGGGGAAGAAGCAATAAATTCCTGTAAAAATATTGTAGAAACACAATCTAAATATGCTTGGGAGTCTCATAGAGTTTTTCATGGATTCGTCAAAGATAATTTAGAAAATAAATATATAGACGAAATTTTAATTTCAGTTATGCATTCTCCTAATAGTTTCACTGGAGAAGATATTGTTGAGTTACACTGTCATGGAGGAGTAATAGTTGTAAATAAAGTGATGGAAACATTATTATCAAATAATACTGGAGTAAGGATTGCAAATCCAGGAGAATTTAGTCAAAGAGCTTTTATTAACGGCAAAATAGATTT
>QCTA01000030.1 GCA_003211335.1 Prochlorococcus sp. AG-670-O11
GCATTCTGTTTTTGAAGCTTTAAATAGTGAAAGACCAATTAACAGAATTTGGTGTACTTCCGAAATTTTTTCTTCAGAGAAATTTTACCTATTATTAAAAGACCTTAAGTCAAGAGGCGTTTTAATTGAAGAGGTCTCTTGGTCTAGACTTTCTCAATTAACATACGGTGCGGTCCATCAAGGAGTAGCATTACAAGTAGCTTCTACTCAATCTATATCTTTAGAAAAATTAATTGAAATTTCTAAACGTAAGTCGTCTATTCCTGTTATTGTTGCTTTAGATGGTGTGACTGATCCTCATAATTTAGGTGCAATTATTAGATCAGCAGAAGCTTTTGATTGTAAAGGTATTATTATTCCTCAAAGAAGATCTGCAGGTTTAACTGGAACTGTTGCAAAAGTTGCCGCTGGAGCATTAGAGCATATACCTGTAAGCAGGGTAGTAAATCTTAATAGAGCTCTAGATGAATTAAAGAAAAGAGGCTTCATCATTATTGGATTATCTGGAGAAGGGCAAGTATCTGTTTCTGAGTTTAATGAAAAGGCTCCCTTTGTTGTAGTAGTTGGCGCAGAAAATAAAGGAATCTCTTTGCTTGTCCAAAAAAGATGTGATTATTTACTTAAAATTCCTCTAAAGGGTAAAACTTCGAGCCTAAATGCTTCTGTAGCAGCGGCTATTTCCTTATGTTACTTATCAAATATTTAATTAATCTAGCAAATACATTTTTTAAATAATGGCTGATATCCTTAATGCATAATATCTATTTATAAACATAAATTGAATAAGTAGGATAAAATTGTATAGAATTTAACAAGAATTGATGGTCTTTAAAAGAGGGCCAAAAAAATTGATTAGAAATTTAGGTAACAAACTTGGTTTAGCCTGGTGGGCAAAAGTTGAAACTGGAACTCCTTCTGCAACTTACTGGTATGGCCCATTCCTTACAAAACGCGGTCTAAATGAAAATTTAGACATATTTCTTTGTGATCTTTCAGACGAGGGCTCAATAGATATTAAACACAATATTGTTAGATGTAATAAAGAAGAACCATTAACGGTTTGATTACTAATTTAATCTAAATTGCCGATTTTGA
Organism: Prochlorococcus sp. AG-670-O11; assembly: GCA_003211335.1. Next base: position 1,096 of record QCTA01000030.1, read on the forward strand.
TATGAACTTTACTTCTTTTAGAAAGGAAATTAATAGTGGAAATGGATCAGTTAAGGAATTAGTTAATGAACTCTTTTCAAAAATAGATTCAATAAATCCAAAAATAAATTCTTACACTTGTTTAACCAAAAATATTGCTAATTCACAATCTGAAAATATCGATAAATTAATTTCTAATAATCAAAAATTACCACCGCTTGCAGGAATACCCATAGCGATAAAAGATAATATTTGTACAAAGGGAGTTGTAACTTCTTGTTCCAGTAAAATGCTTAAAGACTTTGTTTCTCCGTACGAGTCTTCTGTCTCAAGCAAATTATGGTTATCAGGCGGTATTTGCTTAGGGAAAACTAATTTAGACGAATTTGCAATGGGAAGTTCGACTGAGACTTCCGTTTTTGGTACAACATCAAATCCATGGGATTTAAATAGAGTTCCTGGAGGAAGTTCTGGAGGTAGTGCTGCTTCAGTTGCTGCCGGTTTATGCTTAGCTGCAATTGGATCAGATACAGGTGGCTCAATAAGACAGCCAGCGTCTTTTTGTGGAGTTGTAGGACTCAAACCGACCTACGGAAGAGTAAGTAGATGGGGATTGATCGCTTTTGCAAGTTCTCTAGACCAAATAGGTCCAATTACAAATACTGTTTCAGATGCTGCTGAAATCCTTTATTCAATTTCGGGTAATGATCACCTTGATTCAACATGTCTAGATAAACCAGTACCTAATTACTTATCAGATTTAGATAAATCTATTAAAGGTATTAAAATAGGTATTATTGAAGAATGTTTTGATCATCCAGGCTTAGATCCTGAAGTCAAGCAATCAGTATTAGCTGGTGTTGACAGATTCAGATCTTTGGGAGCTGAAATTTACGATATAAAATGTCCAAGATTTAATGATGGTATTGCAACTTATTATGTGATAGCTCCATGCGAGGCATCAGCTAATTTAGCAAGATATGATGGTGTCAAATATGGATATAGATCTGGTGGCGACTCTAATTTATTAGAAATGATTTCCAAGACTAGAGCTGAAGGATTTGGAAATGAAGTACAAAGAAGAATTTTGATTGGTACTTATGCTTTATCTGCTGGATATAACGATGCTTATTATAAGAAAGCTCAAAAAGTAAGAACCTTAATTAGAAACGATTTTGATACTGCTTTTAATAAAGTAGACGTTTTATTAACACCTACATGCCCTACAACTGCATTCTTAAAGGGCGATTTTGTAAATGACCCTTTATCAATGTATTTATCTGATCTTTTAACTGTTCCAGTTAATCTCGCTGGCCTCCCAGCTATAAGCATCCCTTGTGGATTTGATAAAAAGGGTTTACCTATTGGTCTTCAATTAATCGGAAATGTTTTGGAGGAGTCTCGTATATTAAATGTCGCGAATGTATTTGAAAAAGATGCTGAAGTTATGAATAGAAAACCTGATATTGAAATTTGAATTAATAATTAATTTGTATTAGTAATATATAGAATTTTTAAAAATATTCTCTATCTTATAAATATTAATTGGTTAAACATGGGATTTGTTCCACTTCATAATCATAGCGATTACAGTCTTCTAGATGGAGCAAGTCAGGTTTCAAAAATAGTTGACAGGGCTTCTGAGCTTGGAATGGATTCAATTGCTTTGACTGATCATGGAGTTATGTATGGTGTCCTTGATTTAGTAAAAAAATGCAAAAATAAGGGTTTAAAACCAATAATTGGTAATGAAATGTATATTATCAATGCCTCAATAGATGATCCTCAGCCAAAAAAGGAAAAGAGATACCATTTGGTAGTACTAGCCAAAAATCATACAGGTTATAAAAATCTTGTAAAGTTAACGACAATTAGTCATCTAAACGGTATGAGGGGTAGAGGTATCTTTTCAAGACCTTGTATTGATAAATCTCTATTAGAAAAATATAAAGATGGTCTTATTATCTCAACAGCATGTTTAGGTGGTGAGATTCCTCAAGCAATCTTAAAAGGAAGGATTGATGTTGCTGAGAATACTGCTCTTTGGTATAAGAAATTATTTGGAGAAGATTTTTATCTTGAAATACAAGATCATGGTTCTATTGAAGACAGAATTGTAAACGTTGAATTAGTAAGAATTGGTAAAAAGCACCAAATTAAAGTTATTGCTACTAATGATGCTCATTACATTTCAAACATGGATGTTGAAGCTCATGATGCCTTACTTTGTGTCCTTACTGGAAAATTAATTAGTGACGAAAAGAGATTGAGATATACAGGAACAGAATATATTAAAAGTGAAGATCAAATGCTTAAACTTTTTAATGATCATATTGATAAAGAATCTATTAAAGAAGCAATAAACAATACGGTTGAGGTTTCCCAAAAAATTGAAGAATTCGAGTTGTTCGGTACTTATAGAATGCCTAAATTCCCTTTAAAAGATGAGAGTGACTCCTTAACTTTTTTGACAAAAATAACTAAGCAGGGTCTTTTAAGTAGACTTAATAAAACTAACTTTGATGAAGTTGATGAAATTTATAAGAAAAGATTAACTTCAGAATTAAAAATTATTAATGATATGGGATTCCCAGACTACTTTTTAGTTGTGTGGGACTATATAAAATTTGCTAGAGATAATTCTATACCTGTCGGCCCAGGGAGAGGATCTGCTGCTGGTTCCCTAGTCGCATACGCTCTTCAGATTACAAATATTGACCCTGTTAAGCATGGATTATTATTTGAAAGATTCTTAAACCCCGCAAGAAAATCTATGCCTGATATTGATACAGATTTTTGTATTGATAGGAGAAATGAAGTTATTGATTATGTAACCAATAGATATGGTGAAGATAAAGTTGCCCAAATAATTACCTTTAATAAAATGACATCAAAAGCAGTATTAAAGGATGTTGCCAGAGTTCTAGATATTCCTTACGGGGATTCAGATAAGTTGGCTAAATTAATACCAGTTGTAAGAGGAAAACCTTATAAGCTTAATGAAATGATTGATAAAAAATCTCCTAGTCCTGAATTTAGGGATAAATATTTAAAAGATAGTAAGGTAAAAAGATGGGTTGATTTGGCATTGAGAATTGAAGGAACTAATAAAACTTATGGTGTTCACGCAGCAGGAGTAGTCATAGCATCTGACCCTTTAGATGTACTTGTACCACTTCAGAGGAATAATGAAGGACAAATAATTACTCAATATTCAATGGATGATATCGAATCATTAGGTTTATTAAAAATGGACTTCTTAGGACTTAAAAATCTTACAATGATTGATAAGACGGTATCTTTAATAGAAACTTCTACAGGGCAAAAAATAAATATCGATGAATTACCTCCAAATGATAATAAAACTTTTGATCTTATTGGAAGAGGAGATTTAGAAGGAATCTTTCAACTAGAATCATCTGGGATGAAACAAGTTGTTAAAGACTTTAAGCCAAACTCCCTTGAAGATATCTCCTCTATTTTAGCTTTATATAGGCCTGGTCCACTTGATGCTGGTCTCATACCAAAGTTTATTAATAGAAAAAACGGGAGTGAAAAAATAGATTTTCCTCATCCTTTCATTGAATCCATTCTTACTGAAACCTATGGAATAATGGTTTATCAAGAGCAAATTATGAAAATTGCTCAAGATTTGGCAGGCTATTCTCTTGGAGATGCTGATTTACTACGTAGAGCAATGGGAAAGAAAAAAGTTTCTGAGATGGTCAAACATCGCAATATTTTTATTGAGGGATCCTGTAAAAAAGGGGTTGATAAAAAAATTGCTAATGATCTTTTTGATCAAATGGTTTTATTCGCTGAGTATTGTTTTAATAAAAGTCATTCCACAGCTTATGGTGCAGTTACTTACCAAACTGCTTTTTTAAAAGCACATTATCCAGTAGCCTATATGGCTTCTCTTCTAAGTGTTAATGCTGGCTCTAATGACAAAATGCAGCGATATATTTCTAATTGTTATTCTATGGGAATCGATGTTATTTCACCAAGTATTAACTTGTCTGGTATTGATTTTACTATTAAAAAGGATCAAATTTTATTTGGATTATCTGCTATTAAAAATTTAGGAGATTCAGCTATAAGAAATATAATAGAGAATCGTAATAAATTAGGAATCTTTAAATCATTTTCTGATTTATGTGATCGTTTACCATCTAATATTTTAAATAAAAGAAATATCGAATCTTTAATTCACTGTGGTGCTCTTGATGAATTTTCTGAGAATAATAATAGAGCTCAACTATTCTCTGATCTTGAATATGTAATGGAATGGGCTTCGTCACGTAACCGTGATCGTATCTCTGGACAAGGAAATTTATTTGACTCAATAAGTAATAATGAAAACAAAGAATTTTCATTATCTCAAGGATCTAAAGTTGAAGATTACTCCTTAATTGAAAAGCTTAAATTAGAAAAGCAACTTTTAGGTTTCTACTTATCAGATCATCCTTTAAAACATCTTGCAAAGCCAGCTAAACTTGTTTCTCCTATAAGTATCTCTCAATTAGAAAACTCCCATGACAGAACAAAAGTCTCTTTGGTTGGAATGATTCCTGAAATAAAGCAAATTACGACAAGAAAAGGTGACAGAATGGCTATTGTTCAACTTGAAGATCTTTCTGGAAGTTGTGAGGCAATAGTATTTCCAAAAACATATTGTAGATTATCTGAATTTCTACTTACTGATACCAGACTATTAGTTTGGGGAACTATTGATAAAAAAAGTGATAAAACACAATTAATTATTGATGATTGCAGAGAAATTGATAACTTAAAATTACTAGTCATTGACCTTGATAGTTCACAAGCTTCAGATATAAGAATTCAAAACACAATAAGAGATTGCTTAGTTAAATTCAAACCAGATAAAGATAAATGTGGAATCAAAATTCCAGTATTAGCAGCTGTTAAAAATAATGAATCTATAACCTACGTTAAATTTGGAGATCAATTTTGCGTTGGAGATATTCATGGTGTATCAAAATTACTTTCTGATAAATCATTTCAAGTAAATCTTAAATCTTTGATTGCCTAAATTATTTTTTCTCCTCAAAATTTTGAGATGCTGGCCTAAATGCAGCCTTGGCTCTTTCTATATTCAAGGGTATATTTTCAATACCAAAAAAGCTACCAGGTTCTTTATCCCAACTAGCAGATAAAATGCCAAAACTTAGCCCCCCTAGTCCTAATAAGAAGAATAATGCTGATATTGCAATTGTTGATGAAGGAGGTATCTCAGCAATATTTCTTGTGACGATTATATAACTTACAACAAATACTGACATTCCCATAATTGTCGGTATCCCAGCAGTAAAAAAGATTCTCCTGGCCATTCTGTCCGCTACATATTTTGGGATGCCGCTAGATTGTTTGGTTCTTGAGGATACTGTTGGAACTTTTTTTTCTATGTTTCTAAAAGCATCTCCCTCAGATATTTTTTTCTTTTTTGTAATATTTTTCTTTTTACCTTGTTTTTTCTTCATTAATAAAAATCATCCTCTGATTCCAATTTTTTTAATAAGATCTTGATAATTTTTGGGATTCTTATTATTTATGTATGATAATAATCTTTTTCTTTTCCCTATCATTTTTAATAAGCCTTGTCTTGAAGCATAATCATGAATATTTCCTTGAAGATGGTCGCTTAATTTTGAAATTCTTTCAGAGAGCATGGCAACTTGTACCTCAACAGATCCAGTATCTGTCGCATGTACTTGATGCGTTTCGATTAGTTTTTGTTTTTCAGCTGTATCGAGTGTCATAAAATTTATCTACCTTTAAATATTTTACTACGTTATTGGTCTAAATTACTACTATTTCTGGTCTAAATAATTCATAGCTTCTTTTAATAGTTTTTCAAAAGAAATAGATTCTTTTTCTAAAGTCGAAATACTTTTATTTTTAATATCGTGAATAAGTTTTGGGAATATGTTTTTAATTTCTTTCTTAGGATAATTTAGAGATTGTAGTGTTAAGTCAATATCCTTAAATATTGAATTTAAAATTTTATTATCTTCAAGTATATTATTATTCTCTAAATTTTCTTTATTTTTTTGTAGAGTAATTACTTTCGATTTTAATTCAAGAATTATTCGTTCAGTCATTTTTTGCCCAATACCTTGAACAGAACTAATCGATTTTTTATCATTATTAGTTATTGCAGTAATTAATTGATTTAAAGAAAATTTATTTAATAAAGACATACCGATTTGGGAGCCAATCCCTTTAATATTTAAAATTTGAATAAAGAAATCTCTTTGCTCTTTGGAGTTAAAACCAAAGAGCATATCAGAATCTTCTTTTTTTATGTGTTTTAGCCAGAGTATTATTTCCTTTTCAGAAGTCTTATTTGTATCGATATCAAAAATTAATGATTCTAGAATCTGAATTTCATAACCTAATCCCTGACAATTTACTAAAATATAAAATTTATTATTAGCTTGCCATGAACTTACTAATTTTCCCTTTATCCAACTAATCAATTAACCACCATCCACCTGACATCCAAGAAGAGCACCTGCTGTTCCTCCTGCTGGGACAGCCCAAAATCTATCTTTGCCTCTAGATGAAGAGAGAGCTATGCCAGCTCCAAGGAGTCCGCCTATTACTGAACCCTCACTACAGTCATTGTCATCAATATTTTGAGCCTTTTCTCCTCCACATGGAATTTCCACATCAATTTCATAATTTCTTACATAACCAGGGCTTGATTTTGTCCCGGGAATATATTCTTCCCTATATTCAGTCCTAGTGCATGTTACAGATTTAGGTGTTGATGCTTTTACTTGGAGAAATGGATAAAGACTGAAAAATGCTAATAAGAAGAATTTCATTACAAACATACTTTTTTTTTATTTTAAATCTTTTTTAGTTTTTTGCTAGTAGAAATAATAGTTCCTAACAAAACAAGTACTGCACCAACAATAAAGTTAATATTTATTAGTTCATTGAAGAACAGAATTCCCCATAAAGATCCAAAAAGTACTTGTAAATAATTTATCCTAGCCGCTTCTGAGGTTGGTAATTTCTTTAATCCAATTGTTAAAAATGTTTGTCCAGCTTGGGTAAACATCCCTATACCGATTATCCAAATTAAATCATTAATATTGGGTGTTACCCAATTGAAAAATACAATTGGGGATAATGTTATTACGGATATTAAAGGAAAGTATTTAATTATTATGAAAATATCTTCCGTTAATGATAGTTTTTTAACAGTTATGTAGGCTAGGGCTGTTGATATAGCTCCAAGAAATGCTATTAATACAGTAAATTTTTCTAGCTCAATGTTTAAACTCGATAATTGATAGGGATTTAAGATTATTAATATTCCTAACCATCCTGTTATAGATGCAATAATCATATTTTTAGTAATCTTTTCATTAATTAGGATTCCCGCAAAAATAGATATGAATATAGGGTATGTATATTGAATAACAGTAGAAATATTTAAAGGCATATTTTTAATAGCATAAAATATACAAACCAAAGCTATCGTCCCTAAAATGCCCCTTAAAATTAGTAATTGTTTGTTCTTTCCCCAGGGATTTAATTTTTTTTTATTTATTATCAGAGAGGTAATGAACAAGCTTAATAATGATCTAAAAAATACTAATTCATATATAGGTATTCTATTATCAATTTTTTTTACGCAAAGAGTCATAAGGCTGAAGAAAAACGATGCCAATATTAAATTTACTTTTTTAAATGAATTATTCTTTTGATTAAAAAATTCTATAAGCATTACTAAAAATAGTTTTATTGTGAAATTAAGTAGATTCTTTTAAAAATTTGACCTATAACAAAATGATTATTAGGAATTCTTTTTAGAAAAATAAATAAATGGGACCTGCTATACATCCAAGAACTATTCAGGAGGTTAAAGATAAAGCAGATATTGTAGATGTTATTTCTGAACATATCGTACTAAAGAAAAAGGGAAAAGAATTTGTTGGGATATGCCCTTTTCATGATGATAGTAAGCCATCTATGACAGTTTCTCCTGCAAAACAATTTTATTATTGTTTCTCTTGTGGAGCTGGAGGTAATTCTATTAAATTTTTGATGGAGTTTACACGTAATAACTTTACAGATGTTGTTCTTTCACTTGCAAAAAAGAATGATATTAGAGTAATAAATGTTGATGGGCCTCAGCAAGAAATATATAAAAAACAACTATCTAGAAGAGAGGAACTATACAAGATTCTTCGCGTAACAAAGGAATGGTTTAAGTCTCAATTAAATAATTCCTTGGGTAAGGAAGCATATCAATATTTAACTTCACAACGAAATTTAAATATTAAAAATATTAATGATTTTGAATTAGGTTATGCTCCTAATTCATGGAATGATTTATTCAATTACCTTTCAAATATTGAGAAATTTCCTTTAAAGTTGATTTTGAGTGCAGGTCTTGTTATCTCAAAGGATAATACTGATAAGGTTTACGATCGATTTAGAAATAGATTGATTGTTCCTATTTTTGATATGCAAGGGCGTGTAGTTGCTTTTGGAGGCAGATCTCTTGATGGTCAGGAACCTAAATATTTAAATTCTCCCGAAACTGAAGTTTTTGAGAAAGGTAAAATGTTATTTGCTTTTGATAAAGCATCTAGCAATATTAGAAAACGAGACAAGGCAGTCGTAGTGGAAGGTTATTTTGATGTTATTTCACTTCATTCAAAAGGGATTACTAATTCTGTCGCTTCTCTTGGAACAGCATTAAACAAATATCAGATTTCACAACTTTGTAGATGTACTGATAGTAAAAATATAATAATTAACTTTGATTCTGATAATGCAGGAAGATTAGCTACAAAAAGGGTTATAAACGAAGTTGAAAGTTTATCTCTTCACGATCAAATAAACTTAAAAATCCTGCAAATAAAATCATTTAAAGATCCTGACGAATACCTTAAAAGAAATACACCAGAAGATTATTTTAATTTAATAGATAATGCTTCTTTCTGGATTGATTGGGAGATTGATCAGATTTTTGATAATAAAGACTTATCTAAATCTGATATTTTTCAGAACGTTATTTCTTCGTTAGTTAAGTTATTAAGCAAATTTCCTCAATCTGCTACTAGAACTCACTATTTACAAAAAGTCTCTGAAAGATTAAGTATGGGTCAAGCGAGATTAGCTATTAAATTTGAAGAAGACTTAAGAAAACAAGTTAAAGGGTTTCGTTGGCATGGCAGATCCAAAAAATTTGAACAGCCAAGTGAAG
>QCTA01000031.1 GCA_003211335.1 Prochlorococcus sp. AG-670-O11
AGATGATTATGCGTCTGTTGGTGTAGGACTAACTCAAATACTTTTAGTGCTCAAGAAGAAGCAGGTTGAAAAAGTACAAGCTGCTGAGGGCGTTTAATTAGCCTTTAAATGCTTATATATCAAGCTTTTATTCAATCCCCTGGAGACACATTTTTAAATTTAGGTTTTCTAACTATTAGATGGTATGGTCTGCTAATTTCCATATCAGTAGTAATTGGACTTTTCATTTCTAAAAAGCTTGCAAAATCAAGAAATATTAATCCTCAATATATAAGCGATATTTTACCCTCTTTAATAATATCTTCAATTATTGGAGCTAGAGCGTACTATGTAATTTTTGAATGGAGACAATATAGTGGTAATAACTTTTTTATTTCTTTTGACATTTTTAATAATTTAATTAAAATTCCATCTTTTCTTGCAATTTGGCAAGGGGGCATAGCAATCCATGGAGGCTTAATTGGAGGATTTTTGTGTATTTTATTTTTTTGTAAATCTAAAAATATTCATTTAAAGACCTTTATAGATATATTAATTCCATCTATTATTCTTGGCCAATCCATTGGTAGATGGGGTAATTTCTTCAATAACGAAGCTTTTGGCATACCTACCGATTTACCTTGGAAGTTATTTATACCCATACAAAATAGGCCAATAGAGTTTATAAATTACCAGTTTTTCCATCCAACATTTATTTATGAATCATTATGGAATCTTTTAATTTTTATATTATTAATAACTATTTTTTACAAACAAAATAACAACAACTCAGTGAGGCCTGGCTTTATTAGTTGTCTTTATTTAATTGGCTATAGTTTTGGAAGATTCTGGATTGAAGGTTTAAGAATTGATCCTTTATGTATTGGGGGACTTCCACCCTTTTGTGATGGAGGATTACGCATGGCCCAGTTTATAAGTATTTTTTTATTTTCCTCTGGATTAATTGGAATATTTTTTTTAAAATTAAAATCATATAAAAACAAAACAAGAAATAATGGATAGAAAGATCTCATTTATTGGAGTTGGTCCAGGCGATCCTGATTTATTAACAATCAAAGCTTTAAAAAAAATAGAATCTGCAGACGTAATATTTTGGGCTGATTCTTTAATTCCTGAAAAAATTATAAATTTTTCACTTGAAGGTTCTGAAAAAATAAAAACCAGTACTCTTACTCTAGAAAAAATCACTTCAATAATGATAGAAAGATTCAATGAAGGTAAAACTGTAATTAGATTGCATGATGGAGATCCATGCCTGTATGGTGCAGTTAAGGAACAACTAGAAATATTAAAACAAAAGGATATCAAGACTGAAGTAATCCCTGGGGTAAGTGCTTTTCAGGTCGCTGCAGCTTATCACCAGGCAGAGCTTACAATTCCAGATATAACTCAAACTATAATTCTGACTAGAGCAGGAGGCCGAACTGGTATGCCTGAAAAAGAATCACTTAAAGATCTTGCTAAACACAAATCCTCTTTGTGTCTTTATTTAAGTGCTAGACATATAAAAAGTTCTCAAAAAACTTTATTAGAATTTTACCCTCCAGAAACTAAAGTAATTGTTGGTTATAGAGTATCTTGGGATGATGGTTGGACATCTTTAATTGAATTAAAGGATATGGAAAAATTTACTTTTGAGAAAGAACTTATAAGAACAACCATCTATATTGTTAGTCCTGCAATTGATACTATTTCAAATAGATCTAATCTTTATAATCCATCTTACAAGCATCTCTTTAGGAGCAAATAATCGAATAAAGTTGATAGATAGAGATTAATCATTATAATTGGGGAAAAATTAACTGCTTTGGACGAAATAAAATCTAATAATTTAAACATCAATTCAAAAAATAATTCCTCGTTAAAAAGAATTGGCAATTTTATTAAAGAAGCCAGAGTAAGCAGAAACCAATCAATTGAAGAATTAGCCTCTGATTTAAAAATTGGAACTCACCAACTTCAGGCTATAGAAGACGGTAACGAAGATCATTTACCAGAAAAAGTTTTTATAAAAGCAATGGTTCGTAGGATTTCTGAAAAGCTAAAGGTTGATACAGAGTTTATAATGAGCGAATTCAAAACTGAACGGAAAGAAGTAGATATCGAAGAAATTGTTCAAGAGGTCTCAATAAAAGCTAAAAAAAATAGAAAAGTTAAGAATCAAAATTCTATAAAAGTAATCATCTTTATTTTAATTTCAGGAATGTTAGGCCTCCTAGCTTCATCTTTGATTTTTAATATTTTTTCAGAATCATTCCAAAATCAAGTTCCAAAAGAAAAACTTATAAATAAAAATTAAACAACTTTCAATTCTAAGTTTTTTAATTCTTTTAATACTTTACTACATAACTCTAAGTTCCATTTTTCGAGAAGAAGGTCTTGATTTGATTTTGAAGGTATGAGTTCAACTGCAAAAATATTATTAAGTAATTTTATTTTTATCGACGATAATACATTTTCAGGTCTTTGATCCAATGAGGTCGCTAATCTTAAAATCAAGGACATTTCAAGTACTAATGTTTTATCTTCTTTTGAGATTAAACTTTGCCAAGATTCATGTCTTTTTTTAGGTAAAGTCTTTCTATGATATCTAACAATTGAAGCAATAATATTAGTTTCAGATTGAGAATATCCCAATAATTCACAGTTTTTAATTAAATACCAAGAATGTTTATGATAAGAACTTATATTTACATATTTGCCACAATCATAAAGTTTGCATGCTGCCCAAAGGAGATCTTTTCCTTTTGACTCAGTATCGTTATGAAAGATATTTTTAGTTTGTTCGTAGATTTGAAATGCGATATTAGTAACTTTCTGGGATCTTTCTTTATCAACGCCAAACTTTCTTGCCTGATGAACTATGGTAGTTTTCCTAATATTACTTTGAATATTAAATTCGTTTTTTATTATTCCTTGGCGAAGCATCCAATCAACAACTAATCCTTCCCTTAGCGCCCTCTCACTTATTGTTAACTGATCAAAATCCAACATATCCATTGAGGTATTAAGAATTAATGCACCTGGAATTATTATTTCTGATCTTCTTTCACTTAATGAGGGAATTTTTTTAATTTCAGAAGTTGGCATTTTAACTAATTTTTCCAAGACATTTTTTAAATTTTCTTTTTTAAATTTATAACCATGCATCTTTTGTTTTGGCTGCCCAAGATCAGATGAAATTAAATTTCCTAATGAAATTGCAGTACCACTTGTAGCAATCATTGAGACAGCCTTTCCTTTTTGTAATCTCCTTTTTATTTTTTCAATAGAGGGTTCTAAGGAGCCTTGAATAAAAGTTCTCAAAAATTTAGATCTTTCTCTATCAATCGATGCGCTATCAAGAAAAAAATCATTTTTTAGCCTAACAGCTCCAACTCTAGAACTTGTAAGAGCTATCGCGTCTTTTTGATCTGCAAGTATTAATTCTGTAGAACCTCCACCTATATCAATAATTACGTAAGACTTATCTTCCAAAACCATACCAGACAAAACGCCAAGATAAATTAATCTAGCCTCTTCAGATCCGCTTATAAGTTCTATTTGAATATCTACATCACTTTGAACCCTATTTAAAAAGTCTCGACCATTTGGAGCCTCCCTAACAGCACTCGTTGCGGCAGTTACTATTTGATTAACACCATTACTTTTGCAGTACTCTTTAAAACGCTTTAAGGTCTTTAAAACTCTTTGAATTGATTCCTCAGTAAGATTTCCCTCTTCATCTCTCTCCCCTAGACGTGTTGTAGATTTATCAGTAAATTTTATTGAAAAGGATTTGAGATCTTCATTAATCTCAGCGATTAAGAGATGAGTGGAGTTGGTTCCAATATCAATTGAGGCTACAGAAATATCTTTTTCTTGGAGATTGCTTAATTTTTTTTTCTGTATCATTTTTATTCTCTAAAAAATAGAGATTCTAAATACCGTAATTAATATACTTAAGATTGATTATTAAATTATAGATTTGCCTAATTTCTAGTTAGATTATTTAAAGTTATGAAATAAAGATCCTGTGATAAAGAAAGACCTAAATTCTAAAATAAATATCCTTTTTGAATTATTAAGGTGGAATAAGCCTACAGGAAGACTTATTCTACTAATTCCTGCTGGATGGAGTTTATATCTTACGCCCGAATCAAATCCAAGCATTTACATGTTGTTGAAAATTATAATAGGTGGATTATTAGTAAGTGGCTTAGGTTGTGTGGCTAATGATATTTGGGATAAAAGAATAGATCAAAAAGTCTTAAGAACCAAAAACAGACCTCTTGCTGCAAATAAAATCAGTACTAAAACAGCATACTTAATACTTATATTTTTGATTATATGTAGCTTCTTTTTAACTTTATCGCTTCCAGAGAATGGAAGACTACTTTCTCTTTCTCTTGCTTTTTTTGCTTTACCTTTAATTTTAATTTACCCTTCTGCAAAGAGATGGTTTAAATATCCGCAATTTATCTTATCAATATGCTGGGGCTTCTCAGTTGTAATACCTTGGGCTGCGAACGAGGGTAATATCAATAGCATTGTTTTGTTATTTTGCTGGCTTGCTACGATTTTTTGGACTTTTGGTTTTGATACTGTATATGCTTTGGCTGATAAAAAATACGATATTCAAATTGGAGTAAACAGTTCCGCAGTTAACCTTGCTTCCAATACAAAAAACACTATTCAAATTTGTTATTTTTTAACTTCCAGTTTTCTTGCAATATGTGCTTTCATCAATCAACTAACTTTTATTTTTTGGCCAATTTGGTTAATAACAGGATTCTTAATGCAAAAAGATATTTTGAAAATATTTCCTGAAAGTAAACAATCCATTAAAAAAATTGGTGATCATTTTAAAAACCAATCTATATATGGAGGCTTAATATTGTTGGGATTCATAATCTCCTCATAACTTATAAAAAGAATGCTAGTTAAATTAAAAAAAGGAGATGAGATTCAAATTTTAGCTCCAAGCTCTTTTATAAATAATGAAGAGGATTTCATAAAGGGCATCGATATTTTAAAATCATGGGGATTGAAGATTGTTCACAATAATATCCTCTCAAGAAAGTTTGGGTATTTTGCTGGAGATGATCAAACAAGATTTGAAGAACTTGAAAAAGCTCAAAATAAGAAAGCCATCATTTTCGCTAAAGGTGGATGGGGTGCCGCAAGACTTTTAGAAAAAAATCCAACTTGGGGTAATGGTTTGATGATTGGATTCTCTGATACCTGTTCACTGTTGTTATCAAAATATTCAAAAGGATCTTTTGGCTCGATTCATGGACCTATGATTACTACTCTTTTTAAAGAACCTGAATGGAGTTTAAGAAGACTAAGAAATTTACTTTTTGAGGGGTATGTTGATGATATTAAGGGTTTACCTTTAAAAAAAGGTATAGCAAAAGGAGAAATTATTGTTTCTAATCTAACTATTGCATCTTTTCTAATTGGTACGGATCATTTTCCTGAATTAAAAGGGAAAATAATAATATTTGAGGACATAAACGAAGACATTTATAAAATTGATCGAATTTTAACTTATTTGAGAATGACAAAAAAATTGAATGGGATTTCAGGTATTGGATTCGGAAGTTTTTCTGATGAATTGTTTACGTCTGATTGGAACGGCTTACTCAAAAAATTAATAATTGAGAGGCTTCAAGAATTTGATATTCCTATTCTTTTTGACCTCCCTATTGGACATTTATCTGGTAATGCATGCATCCCTTTAGGTTGTGAAGCAACATTAAATGGGAACGATGGAAAACTTATTGTTCATGTCCCTTCTTGTTAAAAATCTTTTAAAAAAAGTTTTGCTACTTTCAGGTCTATTGGTGATGTAATTTTTATATTTGCAGAATTTCCCTCAATTATTTTTACTTGCCAATTTAACATTTCAAATAGTGAGGCATCATCTGTAACCTCCCAATTTTTCTCAATTGCCATTTCATGAGCTTTTCTTAATCTCTTTACTAAAAAACCCTGAGGCGTTTGAGCTGCCCATAAATTTTGTCTATTTGGTGTTTCCTTGATATAACCTTTATTATCAACAATCTTTATTGTGTCGGTAACCTTGGTAGCTAAAATAACTGCATCATTTTGTTCTAATTCCGAAGCACATTTGTTTATTAAGTCGGGACCAATTAAGCATCTAGCACCATCATGAATTAAAACTTTCTCAGCAGTAGATGGGAGAGAATTTAAACCATTAAAGACAGACTTTTGCCTCGTATCTCCACCATTTATCCATTTAATTTTATTAGAAAAATTTTTTATTGATTTTAATAATTCTTGCTTATCATTTGGCTGCCCAATTATTCCTACCCAGCTGACTAAACTTGCAGATAATACAGATTTTATAGTCCAAAAAATAAGAGATTCCCCTTCTAATTCAATAAGTAATTTATTTCTTCCAGCTTTCATTCTGCTACCACTGCCTGCCGCGGGTATTAGTACATGCACAATAATTTGAGTTTATATTTTCTAGATAATTATAAATAAAAGTAATATGTTTGCACAAATAGTACTACGATTTTAAATTATAAAAATTTCACAATGTCAAATACAGAATCTTTAAAAGGTAAAGTTGCTTTAATCACTGGGGCTAGCAGGGGCATTGGTAAAGAAATTGCCTTAGAACTTAGTAATTTAGGAGCAGAAGTCATAATAAATTATTCTTCGTCTGATGAAAAAGCTGAAGAAGTTGTAAATCTAATCAAAGATTCTGGAGGCAAAGTTCATAAATTAAAATTTGATGTTTCAAAAGAAGAATCTGTTAGTAGAGCTTTTGAAGAAATCATAAAGATAAATGGTGCTATAGATATTCTTGTAAATAATGCTGGCATAACTAGAGATGGGCTCTTAATGAGAATGAAATCAGAACAATGGGATGACGTTCTAAATACAAACTTAAAAGGGGTTTTTCTTTGTACAAAATATGCTTCAAAATTTATGATAAAAAAAAGAAGCGGAAAGATAATTAATATTTCATCTATCGTCGGAATAATTGGAAATCCTGGACAAGCAAATTATTCCGCCGCTAAAGCAGGTGTTATTGGCTTTACAAAAACCTGTGCAAAAGAATTTGCTTCAAGAGGGATAAATGTTAATGCTATAGCTCCAGGTTTTATTGAAACAGAAATGACTGAAAAACTAAATAACGAAGAGATTATCAAAGCTATACCATTAGGCAAACTAGGTAGTTGTTCACAAATAGCAAACTTAGTTTCATTCTTAGTATCGAGTAAAGCTGGCAACTATATAACTGGACAAACAATAAGTATTGATGGAGGGATGAGTATTTAATTATGTACTTTCATACGGTTGAACCAACTCATCCCTTAATCTTCTAATCTTTTGTAAAAGTTTTAATCTTCGACTTCTAGCAGTTAAAGTCAAGAAAAATCTAAGAGGAAAATATATAAGAGTCATTGCAACTGCAAGTGTTGCAGTTAAAGTAAAAATAAGATTCCCTGTTTTGTCCATATACCTAAGATACTAATAATTTAATTAATTTGGATAGCTATTTAAGAGAAATTCGGCTTTCCCCACTTAATTAAGTATCCCTTAAATATAATTCCATGGGACATTAGAATAAAGATATAAAGATTTCAATAAACATGCCAAAAAAATTAAGCTTTTCGAACGAATCTAAAGAAGCGCTTGAAAAAGGAATAAATACTGTCGCAAATGCTGTTAAGGTTACTATTGGTCCAAAGGCAAAGAATGTTGTAATAGAAAGAAAATTCGGTTCTCCAGACATAGTAAGAGATGGATCTACGGTTGCGAAAGAAATCAACCTTGAGAATCCCATCTCTAATTTAGGGGCAAAATTAATAGAGCAAGTAGCATCAAAAACTAAAGAGAGTGCTGGTGATGGAACAACAACAGCAACAATCTTGACTCAAATAATGGTTCAAGAAGGGTTAAAAAATATAGCTGCGGGAGCTAGTCCTATTGAGCTAAAAAAAGGAATGGAAAAAGGATTAGATATTGTTTTAGAGAAATTAAAATCAAAGAGTATTAAAATAAATGGCTCCGATATTAAAAAAGTTGCGACAGTAAGTGCAGGAGGAGATGAAGATATAGGTTCAATAATTTCAAAAGCAATGGATATTGTAACTTCAGATGGTGTTATAACAGTAGAAGAATCACAATCCCTAGAGACAGAGCTAGACATCACAGAAGGAATGTCTTTTGATAGAGGCTATAGCTCACCTTATTTTGTAACAGATCAAGAAAGACAAATTTGTGAACTTGAAAATCCTAAGATCCTTATCACTGACCAAAAAATATCAACACTAACCAACTTGGTACCTATTCTCGAAGAGGTTCAAAAATCTGCTTCTCCATTTTTAATTCTAGCTGAAGATATTGATGGGGAAGCTCTAACAACTCTTGTATTAAATAAAAATAGCGGGGTATTAAATGTTTCAGCTGTTCGAGCTCCATCATTTGGAGAAAGGAGAAAGGCTGCTCTTGAAGATATCGCAATTCTTACAGGAGCTAAATTAATTAGCGAAGATCAATCAATGAAATTAGAAGAAGTTACTCTGAATGATCTTGGAAAAGCAAAAAAAATAACAATCTCAAAGGATAAAACAACAATCGTAGCTTTCGATGATACCAAAGACCTTGTTCAAGCAAGAGTTGAGAAATTAAAAAGGGAAGTTGAAATAACTGAATCAGAATACGATAAAGATAAGATTAACGAGAGAATAGCAAAACTTGCTGGAGGAGTAGCTCTTATTAAAGTTGGGGCTGCAACGGAAACAGAGATGAAGTATAAAAAATTAAGAATAGAAGATTCACTCAATGCGACAAAAGCTGCTATTGAGGAAGGAGTAGTTTCAGGGGGAGGACAAACATTAATTGAAATATCAAATGAGCTTTCTAATTCACGTAAAGAAATATCAGATGATTTGACTACAGGTATTGATATTATTACAAATGCACTTTTAGAACCTACTAAACAAATTGCAAAAAATGCTGGTTTTAATGGAGATGTTGTTATCGCTGATATAAAAAGACTTAGTAAGGGTTTTAATGCTAATAGTGGAGAATATGAGAACTTAAACGAGTCAGGAATATTAGATCCTACTAAAGTTATTCGATTAGCTCTTCAAGATTCAGTATCAATCGCAGCAATGATAATTACAACGGAAGTTGCAGTTGCTGATATCCCAGAACCAGAGGCAGCACCTGGAGGACCAGGGGCAGATCCAATGGGTGGCATGGGTATGCCTGGAATGGGCGGCATGGGTATGCCTGGAATGGGCGGCATGGGTATGCCAGGAATGGGTGGCATGGGTATGCCAGGAATGGGTGGCATGGGTATGCCAGGAATGATGTAAAAACTTAGCTGGCTTTTTTCTCGTTATTAATCCATTTTCTCAAGTTTTTTATATTAGGTAATGGCAATTCTTCTGTATCTTTATATTCACTTTCATTTTTATAAGATCCATAAATATCTTTATCAATAATTTCATTATTATTTAACTTTTTTGTTTCTTTAGTTTTAAATTCTATCTCTTGTTCGT
>QCTA01000032.1 GCA_003211335.1 Prochlorococcus sp. AG-670-O11
TTTTTTTTGGTACTATCTTTGTTAGCTTCCTATATAGTAAAAATTAAATATGGACCAAACTTAAAAATACAAAAATAGTGGATTTTTTATTTAAGACTTTTTAAGAAAATAGTTGCTATCGGAACCCGAATTTATTTTTTCTTCGGTATCCAACAAATTTGCTATTTCTATTAAAAGAGCTTTAACTTCAGAATTTGGTGACCCAGATTCATCCTGAAATTTTTTACAAATTTCTTTGATATCTTTAGATGTCTGATAAATTAATATTGTTTTTTTGGTCTGGATTAGCCATATAAATACTAGTAAACACCATTACAGTTGAAGCCGCTACAATCTATAACTCTAAGAATATTTATTAGGAAATTATGAAATTTATAATCAAAAAAGAAAGCCCAAGTTGTGAAGATAGCAAAAGCTGAAAAAATAAAGGCGGCATATTGAAGCCAATGCGTTCCAGTACTATCTACTCCGTTTTTATCAAAATCTGAATTACTCATGTTTCCAATTTTTCTTTACTCTAAAAAATAAATTCAACTTATGTTGAATTAGGTTCATAACATGCATGAGTTTTTAGAAAAAAAATTTTTTTAATTAGTTTATTTTTTATTACTGATTGGTGTTCCATGTATCTTGATAAAGCCAGCTCAAGAACGCAAGGGTTAGAATATTCCCAATAGCATAAGTAAAACCTAATAATGGATCATAAATGTTGGCAATTATCGTAGACATAATGAAAATTATTAAACCAGAAATAATTAAATCTTTAATAGGTAAATCTTTGAAATCAATAGAATTAATCATTTTGATTTTTAAATATATTTGAATTTCTTAAATGTAAGATAATTTAAAATACTTTAATATTACATTTAATTTATAGATTTAATATAGCTTAAATTTTTTAGTCTTAGAATCAAGTAGAAGATATGCAGAATTATCCTTAGCTATTGTAAATATTTAGATACTTATAATTAATTTACTGAGTATCTAATCTTTGATGAGAATTAACTCGCAGTGGTTAAGCGTAATTTTTAGTATTGGAACTATGCTTATGGCTTTTTAAATTTTGGATAAGGAAGAAAGCATGAAAAAAAATAAATCAATTTCTAGTGGAGAAAGGCAAGAACTAATTTTAAAAAAGATGAAAGCTAAAGTGATACAAGTAGGAAGTGGAGTTTCGAATGAAAATTATGATAATAAGGAATTATATGAGTTTATCCATGTTGCTAATTGGTTTCAAGAGTTAACAGATGAGAATTAATGATGGAAGAGTTTACTTTGATTAATAAGGATAGAAGTAGGCTTAAAGTTTTTAAACCTTTTAAAGATCTATTGAAATCTAGTCAAACTATTAATGTGATTGAGATTGCTTATGGATGCGTTTATAAGATAAGTAGTAAAAAAGTTATGAAAGGAAGTAGGGTGGAAAGTATTGAAGATGCAAGAAAAGAATATAAGAAATTACTAGATCAAGGATGGAATAAAACAAGTATCTTTAAAAGCTACTTCTAAGCAAAAATATGTATTCTTTCAGGGTTGTAGATAACCGAAAGATACTATTTGAATATAAGAAAAAGGTTATAAAAAAGGGGGTTGGCTTTTTTAAGTATGACTTTGATTTTTAAAGTCGATGAGAACAGGATTCAAACCTGTGACTTATTTCTCCGAAAGAATCCTCAAAAATTTACTTATAGCAATGTGTTCAAATGTTATGAAGATTTTGGAGATTTAAACATTGCATAAATTTAGTAAATATATTTTTTTATATTGCTTGAAAGAAGGTTGGATTTATATTAATCTTTAATTACTTTTGAATTGTTCATATAGATGCTTGCACCTCATATTTCATCAAAATATCTCAGAAGTGTTGTTGCTCCCTATAAAATAGTTCATAAGGAATTGCGAAATATAAATATAACTAATAATTCTGATTTTAATACGAAGGAGGAAATAAGATTACAAGATATGTTTGGAGAAGAAATTAGGAAGAAACTTAAAAGAGCTGGGGTGGATAATAATTTTTTCAAAGGTAAAAGGGTTCTTGAAGTTTGTGCAGGTTCAGGATTTCTAACCTACCATCTTTTATCTAATTACAAGATAGAACATCTTACTGTTAATGATATTTCAATTAATGAAATTAATTCTGCTAAGTTGCTCTTAGGTAAATCTTTCCCAGATGCAAATTTGGATTGGATTATTGGTGATTTACACGAAATCTCTATTTCAAATAAATTTGACTTGATTATTGGCAATTCATTTCTACATCATTTCCATGATATGCCTAAAGTTTTAGAGAAGTTTCATAGTCTTTTAAATAAAGGAGGTATTTTTATATCTATGCATGAACCAACTGTTAATTCTTTGGCAATAGTAGCGGTTAAGCCAATTGCGTACTTATTATCTTTAATTTACCCAAAAATGATTATTGAGTACTCAAGAAGACTTCATTCAAAAAATAAAAATAAAAATAAAAATTTAAAATTTTATACTGATATTTGGTTATTGGAATCATCTCTTATTAAAAAAACAGCATTCAAATTAAAATATAAAGATGCAAAAACTATTTCTTGGGACCTGATCTTTAAAATAATTACAAATATATTTAAACTTCACATAACTCCTGAAAAAAGGACATTTAATAATAAAGAAAAAATCATAAGACGTTATGCTTTCAAAATTGATAGTATCCTTAATAAATTTTTACCACCGCGATTTTTCGGTTCTTTAGCAATTATTCTTTATAGATAAATTTATTATTTTTTGTTGTATGTATTAATTCCAATAAATGTCTTAAGTTATATGAATTTTAAATTATTAACAATTCAATTATTTATAACAATAGTTTTTATATTTTTAGGATTGTTATTGATTATTGAAATCCCCCCACTTGCACTAATTTATTTTCAGTCAAAGATATTAAATAAAAACTTTAAGCAACGCTGTAATGATATTGTGCTTAATCAAATAAATTTCAAATATGCTTCATGTCCGAATAATGTATATGTTAAACAAGGAGGCTTAGATTATCCAATAATTAAAGAAACTTTATCCTATACAGATGGTTTTGGTGGGAGAGTAAATAAGAATTCTTTAGGAAAAAATTTCGATAAAAATGAATTCAATCTTTTTCTAATTGGAGACTCATTTATACAGGCTGATGAACTTCCATATGAAAAAACAGTTTATGGAATTATTAATAATTCTACTAATAGTAAAAACTTCAAAGCATATGGTTTTGGTTTCTCATCATGGAATACGCAAGAATATTTATCTTCTATTAAGGCTATCAATGCAAATAATAGCTTATATGATGTTTTCCTTTTCCCAAATGATATAACTCCTAGTTATAGAAAATCTAGGTATGCCTCTTCGAGAAAAAAATTAATAGATTCAAAAAATAGTACTAATAAAAATTTTTTTAAAAATAGATTAAGTAAATCAATTACATTTCAAAAATTAAAGGAATTATATTTAAATAAAAAATCAAAAATAATTACTGAAAAATTTTGGTTGCAATACCCAAAAGAAAAAGATAAATGTCAATATTTAGAGAATAATAAGGATTTTTTATCTACAAGATTAGTAGATT
Source organism: Prochlorococcus sp. AG-670-O11 (assembly GCA_003211335.1). The sequence continues at coordinate 3,587 of QCTA01000032.1, forward strand.
ATATTTATTATTCTTTACCATATAAATGCTGGACTGAAATTCATAGAGAATCGTATAGATTAGTCTTGGAAGATATTGAAAATATGAAGGAAGAGGCGTATAAAAGAAATTCAAAAATTCGATTTATTTACTTACCTCCAGGATTTAGCTTTCAAAATGAAAATTTCCCAGGAAGAACTCATAGATATTATGGGATTCCAAAAAATATCGAACTTAAATTATCTGGCTTAGTCCAAAAATTTAAGAATGATATCCCCACATCATTTGTTGATTTGGATAAAGCTATTAGTATAGAACTATCAAGATATAAGCAGAAAAAAGATTGCAAAACTGAAAAATGTAATAATTTATTTTATTACCCATATGATGGTCATCTCAATCATCAAGGACATAATTTCTTATATGAATACTTATATTTAAATTCAAGTTATAATTTTAAGTATTAATAATTTAAAAGAATAACAATTTCTGCTTAACTATTACTATAATGTTTTTTCTCCACATGCATCTTTTGGAATGGGTGAGTAAACTATTGTTGAATAAATAAATGAAACGCATACTACTTGCAATGGGACTATTTCTTTTAACTGAAATTTCATTTGCAAAAGAGAAACTGAACTATACGGTTACATCTGATTCTCAAATACAAAATACTATGGGCAATTTTGAAGCTATTGGCAATGTTGTTATCAAAAGTACTAATAATAAATTTGAAGCCTACTCAAATAAGCTTACCTACGATAAAGATGCGAAAACTTTAAAATTAGTTGGAAATGTATTTGTTAAAAATTTAGAGTCCGAAGGTTTATCTATTCAAGAATCATATGGTGATGAATTGACTATATTCACTGATTCGGGGCTTTTTAAATTTAATTCTAAAAATAAAAATGGAGTAAAAACAAAACTCAAATTCTAAATTAAACAATATTACTCGCAAAGCTTATAAAAAAATTGAAAGTCGATTTAAGTAAGCGGTTAAATACTTTTTGTGTATATTTTGGGTGTTAATTTATAAAAACTTATACGAATTAATCATCCTCAAAAGCTATAGATTTTCATTTTTTAGCACTTATTCGTTTCTAGTGGTGATAAAAGGAGGTTCTTTAACCCATGTAGAAGTAACCTTTCCAGAATCATTAAAGATATATTTTAAAAAATTGGTCTTCATTATTTGTATTTTCAATAAACCTTTTAACCCTTGATATATTTGAATTAACCCACCAGTAGATCTAGCTATAACTTTTTAAGGTTAATATTCTACCTTCCAACGCGTTACGCAATAACTTAGAGGGTTATATCCATTGCAATTCCAAAATTTAAATATTTTTAAGGCGAAATGGTGGAAACCAGAATCATTGAAAAATGCCCAACCAAAATAAATAGCAAATGCAGTTACAACAAGCGCAACATATTGTAGCCAATGCGTTCCAGACTTATCTACACCATTTTTGTCAAAATTAGAATTACTCATTTAGAGGATTGGATATGCTATCCATCCAAATAAAGTGTAGTTAATAATGACAGCCATAAAGCCTATCATTGCAAGTCTTCCATTTGTTCTTTCCGCAATAAACCAGTAGCTATTTGGCCATTCAAATTTAGTCTTATTAGGTATTTGATTTCCAGAAAGTGTAGTTTCTTCACTAATTCTGTCTTGAAAAGAATCAACATTTTCGTTATTTAGAATTGGGTAATAGCTTTCGCTTCGAATATTGTCTTCTTTTTTAATCATTTTTTAGAAATTTGAATTTTATACATTTTAAAAAGTAAAAAGTGTAAATAGGTTAAAATGCTTTTTTTAAATATTTGAACCTGAGGCTATTCGTAATCCACATAATAGAAGTCAATATTCCTATTATTTGGTAAATACAAGATATCAATGAAATCTCTACTTACTAGCAAAAGATCAAAAGCAATATTAGGTATTGGGATAATGGCTATCTGTATAGGTGCAATATCAAAAAAGGTTATTAGCTACCCCGCGGGAGAATGCATGAAGGGTACTAAAGAGATGACTTTTAATAAAGAAATAAGCATTTAATAAGAAGTCTGGATACTTATTACTTTCTAAAGTTTTTAAATTCTAAATAAGGTAAATAGGCTTTGAAATATCTAAGTCTTGTAGTTTATGGTTAAATTAAAATATTAATTTAGTCTTTGAAAGCTTTTAGGAGCATTAAGAATGCTAACTTTTTTGGAAACTATATTTAAACTTATAGAAATAAAACCCTTTTTTAATGCATAAGTTATTAATACCTTTTATAGCTGTATTTGCTTTACTTACGACTGTTAATGCAAATTAACTCGCAGGGGTGGAGCTTAATTTTTAGTATTGGAACTATATTGGTAACGTTTTTAATTTTGGATAAAGAAAAAAGAATAAAAAAATATAAATCAATGTCTAGCCAAGAAAGGCAAGAATTAATTTTAAAGAAAATGAAAGCTAAAGGAATAGAAGTTGGAAGTGGAGTTCCAAATAAAAATTATGACAGTGAAGAAGTATATGAGTTAATTCATATTGCTAAATGCTTTCCAGAGTTTAAGAGAAAGAGATAATTAATGAAAGAAACTACCATAGTAAATAACAATATAAATAAGCTATTAAATAATAAAAAAATATAAATAATCAAGCTAACAAAAGAACTTCCCACAATTAGGAAGACCATAAGAAGTGCAATTAACTTAGCTAATCCCATAAAGATAAATCTGAATTTCCTGTTGATCTTTGCATCCAGTGAATTTTCCAATCATTATCCACTTTTTTAAAAATGGAAGTAACTGTTGGTAAGTCATCATTATGTGTACCTTTGTAAGTGAATTTTGAACCTAGAGTGAAAATGCACAAACAAACATTATTACTTAAAAACTCGAGGCGGTGTACTTTTGTTATTTCTGCCTTTTCTTGAACAACATCACCAGAAATCATTTTTTCAAAGTCTTCTGCATTTATAGGATTACCACTTGGTCTTATGAATAGAAAATCAGAAGTTGAATTATGAATAAAAAAGGAAGCCATTTTTTCTGGATTTGCAAATTCATTTAACAATGAAAATATTGTTTCTTTATCCGTCATAAAAAAAAAGATAGTTATCGTAAACTAAAGTTTAGATCGAATGTAAATCAGCATAATTGTATGTATTCACTAGAAGATATTTAGAAACAAGAAACCTCTCCAGAAATTCCAACTACCAGAGAGGTTATTAAATTGACTCCTACTATATAAAGTCAATTTATGTCTTGGAGTAAACGAAGAGTGTACTCATTGAGGTTTGGCCTCAATAAATTTATAGCAAGGAAATTAATAATTAACGATAGCCCTGAAAGTAGTGATCGTATTATTTGTTAATCACAACAACTGTCCTTTGTTAATGAAGCAGTCCAAGAGGATTCCTCCATTGTTGATAAGTCAACTCTATGAGTTGACATCCAGTCACCATTTGCTTCCACAAACTTCTGAACATTACCTTCTGGCGCTTGATGAATAACAATAATTTTTTGAGGATCTTCCTTGCTTACTCCTCTAAAAAGCGGCTTAATATCAAATTCTGAATGCCTTTTATCTGCTTCTTCACTGTCAAATATTGCAACCCATTCATCGAAAGTGCTTTCGATTTTAAAAGTAAAGACAGATGTTACAGAGCAAGACATAAAAAAAGGAGCTAATTGCTTCTTATTTTAAAGTTGATGTCAACCACCTTTTATGAGTAGACTTTGGCAACAAGTGGACCAGCTTCTTCATCAGTAAATACAGGTGTGGTTTCCCAATTTAGGAATTCACCCCATTCTGCGGCATGTTGATATATCGCTTTTGGATCATCAGTCTTTAAAACTATCCAACCCTCTAAAGAACCAGGGGCGTGATATCTTCCAATCATCTCAACTCCAGGATAATCTCCCCCTCCACCAAGGAATTTTTCTGCACCTTTTTGATGATATCCAGTCTTAAATGACCAATGCTGAACATAAAGCATTTTTTTAATTTTTATTGGCTTTTTATTATATAGCAAGAAAAATAATTCATGAAAATAAATATTGTTTGTTTCCTTTTTTTAGATCGAATGTCAATATATTTTTCCAATAAAAAAGAGAGCTTGGGAAAAACTCTAGTGTGACTTGGTTTTTATAGAGTCGGGGCAAAAGGATTCGAACCTGGGACCTAGTGCTCCCAAAGAACCCGGTAAAACAATGCTATAACTGAGACTTATGTTGCTTATAGTACTTTCTGGGATTTATACATGGACTAATTCGGACTAGATAACACAGTCTTGGGTGCATTTTTGGTGCAAATTTATAAAAACTTTTTCAAATTAATCTTCCTCAATAGCGATTGATTTCCATTTTTCAGGACTTATTCTTTTACAACCTGGGTATCCAAATTCAGGGCAATTAGGCCAATCTGGGTCCCAAGAGTACATTGAGTTGAATTTCTTGTAAAAGTCTGGCTCTTTTTGCAGAAGTTCTAATTTGGTTTCAACTTCCAATTCTTGACCATAGGGCAAAACTATCTCTTTATATTTTTCTAAACAATCCTCTTTTTTTATGGTTTCACTCATTTTCTCAGACTTATAGGGTTTCCAGTCAAATTTGATGTAATTTGGGACTACATTTCTCATACGTTTCATAAGTAATTTTTGATTTTTTAGATTTTCTTTAACTGCCTCTGCAATAAATTCTTCAGTACATATTTCTTTTGCTCTTTCTATTGTAAAAATTGCTAATTTATTCCTAAATTCGTATCTATATTTTTGTGAGTTTTCAAAATCTAATTTAATCTCATTTTTTTCTTTAGATATGTTTTCGTCTTTTAATTGTTTATTGGGGATAGTTTGAATTTGGGTAATTTTTCTAATGTATTTATTATTAAGGAAATATGGAGTAATTAGTACAAGAAATATAAGCCATAAAGCTAAGTTAGCAGATTTATTTAAATTCATTGATGCAGATTAAAAACCTAAATCTTCGATTTTTACATTTGGAGCTGGTTTCCAATTGGCATAAACTTTCTTCCAAGATGACACTGTTTCTTTACCGATTTCACTTAAATGAGCGCTACCCGTGCCCTCAGTAGAGAATCTTATATAACTATTCTTACTATCATCTGACTTTAATAATGCTGCAGCAATATCTTTGGTGACCTTAAAGACTCCGTTACATCCCTTTACTACAAGGAAATTATCACCATCTGGGATCCAAAGAATATTTGCTTCAAACGGATACATGCTATAGAAAGTAGTGAAACCAACGCTATGACTAAATACCCAATAACCGCCTAATCTAATAGAGTCTCGTGCCCAAACTGAAGAAACTTTTGACCCCCCCGGGACAAAGTTTTGATCCCTTACAGCAACCGACTCACCTGTTACGGGGTCGTTATAAGTTAAAGCCTCAGAGAAAGGGAATTTTTTCCCTGGCCTTCTAAAATCTGAAGTTAGTTGATAATCCTTTAAATCTGAATAACCTGCTGGAAGTATCCCTTTTGAAATCCTTGTAACACTTGAATTGAGATTGTCAGCACAAAACATGTTATTTTTGGCTGAATCAGAATCTAAAGTTTTTGA
>QCTA01000033.1 GCA_003211335.1 Prochlorococcus sp. AG-670-O11
TGTATCAGAATAGAAACTTAAATTATTTGAAAAGTTCATTAATATGAAAGATTTAGCATATTGGCCAGCAAAAAAACCTCTTACAAAAAATGAAGAATTTACCAGTAAAAGAAAAGGTATAAACAATCTTGATCATGTTGATCAAATTTGGGAATATTTAAAATTTAAGTGTGGAGATACTATAGCTATAAATGATTTGAGAGGAAAAAATAAAGAAAAATTTTCCTATTCTGAGCTAGCTAATTTAATCACTAAAGTCTCTAAATCTTTTAAGAATTTTGGATTAGTTAAAGGTGATGTTGTCACATTAATATCTGAAAACTCTCCAAGATGGTTAATAGCGGATCAAGGGTTGATGCGATTAGGAGCTATTAATGCTGTACGAGGAATTAATTCACCTTCGGTAGAACTAGAATATATAATTGAACACTCTAATTCTGTTGGCCTAATTGTTCAATCTAAGGAAGTTTGGTTGAAATTAAATAAAAAAGATGAATTTAAAAAAAAATTCAAATTTATAATTAATCTGGAAGATGAACAATTTGAAGATTTAATAAATTGGCATGATTTTGTTAAAGCAGGAGAAAAAAATTTTTTTAAAAATAAAAGTTTAGAAAAAGATAATCATCAGATTAATGATATTGCCAGCATCCTCTATACATCAGGGACAACAGGCAAACCAAAAGGTGTCCCATTAACACATGCAAACTTTTTACATCAAATCATAAATCTGGCCTACATCGCTGATCCAGAGCCAGGGACTTCTGTCTTGAGTGTATTACCTATCTGGCATTCGTATGAAAGAAGTGCAGAATATTTCTTTTTTTCATGCGGGTGCACTCAGTTTTATACAAATCCAAAATTTCTGAAAGATGATATTAAACAAGTTAAGCCAGTTGTTATGGCTACTGTTCCAAGACTATGGGAGGCCATTCATGATGGTTTTTTCTTGGCTTTAAATAAAATGCCTCCTAAAAAACAGAAAATTATAAAAATTTTGATAAAGAATAGTTCTATTTTTAAAAGAAATCTTAGAAAGATTAAAAATCTAGAAATTAATCAAGTAAGTTCCTTAGCAAAAATATCCTTGATAATATCTGTAATAGGAAGATTTTTTATCCATAAGCTATCTTCTACTTTTTTATGGCCAAGTATTTTGAAACAATTATGTGGTGAAAAACTTAAATTCCCAATCAATGGTGGGGGTGCTTTACCTGAGCACGTAGATTTGTTTTTTGAATCTTTAGGTATAGATGTTCTCGTTGGTTATGGATTAACAGAAACCAGCCCAGTAATAACTTGTAGAAGAAGAGAACTTAATGTAAGAGGATCTTCTGGTCAGCCATTAGCATTTACTGAAATTAAAATAATGAATGAAGAAAAAGATAAGATTTTGAAATTTAGAGAGACAGGCAAGATTCTTGTTAAAGGACCTCAAGTTATGAAAGGTTATTTGAATAATATTTCAGCGACTAAAAATGTTTTATCAAAAGATGGTTGGTTTGATACTGGAGATTTAGGTTTTCTTATCCCAAATGGATCTTTAGTTATAACGGGGAGAGCTAAGGATACGATAGTTCTCTCTAGTGGAGAGAATATAGAGCCAAATCCCCTAGAAACTGAAATTCTTAGTTCTGAATTTATTAATCAAGTTCAATTAGTTGGTCAAGATAAAAAATGTTTAACAGCGCTTGTCTCTCCAAATATAGAATTAGTAGAAAATAAATTCTTTGAGAATGATATTTCTAAATTAAATACGAATAAAAAAATTGTTTTATTTTTTAAGACGCAAATAAATAATTTGCTAAAAAACAGATTAGGAGCAAGATTTAATGAACAGGTACTCGATTGCTATTTTGTTGATGCTTTTACTTTAGAAAATGGTTTATTAACTCAAACTCTTAAGCAGAAAAGAAGAGAAATAGCTGATTTATATTCATCACATATAGAAGAAATGTATAAAAAATAAATTAAAAAAGAAAATTCTCTTTTAGATCTCTATATTAAAAGGGTAACTTAATTTTCTATGGAAACTAAAAACTCTATATCCATCAAACGTTCAATAGCTATAAAAGCTATTGTTACACCTACTTGGAAAGAAGATGCCGAGAGGGAATTAAGTAATGCGATTTCCTCAGTTGACCAACAGTTATCACAACTTGAACAAGAAGGACAACAAATAGTTAGTAATATAAGATCACAGTCAGTAAATCCATTAGATCCTAGAGTTCAAGAGCAAGTTGGCCAAGTTCAGCAACAAGTTAGTGCAAAAAGGAACGAATTAGAGGAGCAAAAAAGAAATCTAATGCAACAACAAAGCCAAGTTCGAGATTTAAAAATGGATGAAATTGTTGATCAAGGACAAGTTGATAGCTTTTGTGATGTTTCCGTTGGAGATAATCTTATTAAGAAGATGCAAGTTTCAATAACCGTTAAAGATGGCATAATTCAATCAATCAATAATAAAGATTAATTTTATAGGTTAAATTCCTTTTTGAATGTAAATCATAGTTTCTTTGGGGCTATTTTTTTGTAAAATATAAACATAACGATCTTTAGGAGTTTTGTAAGTTCTTAAAGCTAGTAAAACTTTAAAAAATCTATCTGATGTCTCACGAAATATTTATGCCAGCACTTAGTTCTACTATGACTGAAGGCAAAATTGTTGAATGGTTAAAGAATCCTGGAGATAAAGTTGAAAGAGGAGAATCTGTTTTAGTTGTTGAATCAGATAAAGCAGATATGGATGTTGAATCTTTTCAAGACGGGTATCTTGCGGCAGTACTAATGCCAGCTGGTAGCACTGCTCCAGTAGGTGAAACTATTGGACTTATTGTAGAAAATGAGGACGAGATAGCTTCTATACAAGAAGAAAATAAAGATAAGCAGATTGAAGTAAAGAGTGATTCTAAACTCGAATTGCCAAATAAAAAATCTGAAATAAAAGAAGAGAAGCAAAAAGAGGCACCTCAAATTATTGAGCAGGAAGTAGGGATTAAAAGGGAAAAAGTAATAACTACCTCTAATGAGATTCAATTTAATGCCTCTACTAGTAATAATTCTTCAAGAGTAATAGCATCTCCAAGGGCAAAAAAACTTGCTTCTACAATGGGAGTTGAATTGGCAAAATTGCATGGATCAGGCCCTCATGGAAGGATCCAGGCTGATGATGTATTGAAGGCAAATGGCCAGCCTGTTTCTGTCCCATGGATAGGAGAGGCGAGTTCTCCAGCTAGTATTGGCAGTCCCCATGTTCAAGCTGAAAGTAAGTCTGAGAAATTAGGGACTAGTTTTGGTAAACCTGGAGAAACTGTCCAATTTAATACTCTTCAAAAAGCTGTCAATAAGAATATGGAATCTAGTTTAAATGTTCCGTGTTTTAGAGTAGGTTATTCAATTGATACCGATAAATTGGATAATTTTTACAAGAAAGTAAAGCCAAATGGAGTTACTATGACTGCATTATTAGTTAAAGCAGTTGCAAAGACGCTCAAAAAACATCCCCAAGTTAATTCAAGCTTTTTAGAAAACGGTATTTCTTATCCAGAAAATATAAATATTGCTGTAGCTGTTGCTATGGAAGATGGCGGATTGATAACTCCAGTATTAAAGGAACCTTGTAATACTGATTTATTTGAATTATCTAGAGAGTGGAAAGATCTTGTGAAGAGATCTAGAGCAAAACAATTAGAACCTGATGAATACTCAACAGGAACATTTACTTTGTCTAATTTAGGAATGTTTGGTGTTGATAGATTTGATGCAATACTTCCGCCAGGAACGGGTGCTATTTTAGCCATAGCATCATCGAAGCCAACAGTTGTTGCTAATAATGATGGTTCAATATCTGTTAAAAAAATAATGCAAGTAAATTTAACCGCTGATCATAGAGTAATTTATGGTGCTGATGGTGCTTCATTCTTAAAAGACTTGTCTTCTCTTATTGAAAACGAGCCAGAGACACTTGTTTCCTAATTTTAATTGAATTTTGAAATTTATAATGAAGAAATAGATCATAAGCTTCAAGCTTATGATTATTTTCTTGATGAATCATTAATAGCAAGTAAACCCTCTAAAGTAAGGCATGAATCTAAATTAATGATAGTTAGAGATAGTGGATTAAAAGAAGATTATTCAACAAATAAATATACCAAGGATCTCTTGGCTGAACTTAGAGAGGGGGATCTGGTAATAATAAATGATACAAAGGTGATGAAAGCAAGGCTTAAGGTTGAATTAGAAAATGGAAGATTAGTTGAATTATTAGTATTGGAGAAGTCAGATGAATCTACTTGGTTATGTTTAGCAAAGCCTGCTAAAAAGTTAAAAATAAACAAACATTTAAATTTAAAGTCACCCTTTGCTAAAGATATAAAGTTGAAAATTTCTGGGATTGATGAAGAGACTGGAGGAAGATTTATCAAGTTTCCAGAAAATATAAATGACCTAATTTCAATGAATAACCTTCTTGATATATATGGAGAAATCCCACTCCCTCCTTATATAAAAAGTGTCGAGGAAGAATCTTTTCATGAAAATAGTTATCAAACTGAGTATGCATGTAATCCTGGAGCAGTTGCGGCACCCACGGCAGGATTACATTTAAGTAAAAGTCTAATCTCAAATTTAAAAAAAAAAGGGATATTGGTCATGCCTATTACTTTGCATGTAGGTTATGGAACATTTAAGCCAATTGATCAAGAAGATTTATCTAATTTGAAACTACATAAAGAGTGGGTCAGTGTTAGTAAGAAAGTAGTAGAAGAAATAAAAAGAATAAAAAAGACAGACAGAAGAGTAATAGCTATCGGTACTACTAGCGTAAGAGCTCTTGAGAGTTCCTATTCATATGAAATGGAAGACTTTATTCCTATAGCTAAATATGTTGATTTAGTAATTAAGCCAGGCTATAAATTTAAGGCAGTTGATGGATTATTAACTAATTTCCATCTCCCTAAGAGTTCATTATTACTCCTAGTAAGCGCAATGATTGGAAGAGAAAGATTATTAGACCTATATAAAAAAGCCATAAAAGAAAAATTTAGATTTTTCTCTTATGGCGATGCTATGTATATTTCACCAGATTCATTTCTGGAGAAATAATATTTTTAAGCTTTAACTGGTTCTTCAATTATGCCACTTGGGACTTCAGTAAACATTATTGATGATAAATATCTTTCGGCTAAATCAGGAAGAACAACAACAATAGTCTTACCTGCATATTCATCTTGTTCAGCTAATTTAACAGCAGCAGCAGCAGCAGCTCCACAGGATATACCAACAAGTAAGCCTTCCTCTTTAGCCAATCTTAAAGCCATCTCTATAGATTCATCGTTTGTAACCTGTTCAACTTTGTCAACAATTGATAAATCAAGATTTTTCGGGATAAATCCTGCCCCAATTCCTTGAATTTTATGTGGTCCTGATTTCACTTCCTCTCCATTAAGTGTCTGTGTAATAACAGGACTATGAGATGGCTCAACTGCTACAGAAGTAATATTTTTACCCTTTTTTTGTTTGATGTATCTAGAGACTCCTGTTATTGTTCCACCTGTTCCAACTCCTGCAACTAAAACATCAATTGCACCATCGCAATCATCCCAAATTTCAGGCCCAGTTGTTTTGAAATGAATTTCTGGATTTGCTGGATTATCAAACTGACCTGGCATGAAATATTGAGAGGGATTGCTTTCTGCAATCTCTTTAGCTTTAGCAATTGCTCCTGGCATACCTTTTGAAGCCTCTGTTAAAACAATTTCGGCACCTAATACTGCCATCACTCTTCTCCTTTCTATTGACATAGATTCTGGCATCGTAAGGATTAATTTATAACCTCTTGCTGAAGCAGTAAAAGCTAGGGCAATTCCGGTATTTCCAGATGTAGGCTCAACAATTGTTTTGTCTTTTGTAAGTTTTCCGCTTTTCTCAGCGTCCCAGATCATGTTTGCACCAATTCTGCATTTAACACTATAGGCAGGATTCCTTCCTTCTATTTTTGCTAATACAGTAGCTTTAGCATTTTTAGTAACTGACTTTAATCTTACTAATGGAGTGTTTCCAATAGCAAAACTGTTGTCCTCATAAATTTTTGCCATTTATGTATTGAGAAATATATTTTAATACTAACTATTTTTCAGGAAAAGAGTATATAAGTTTCTATTCGGTAAATACTAGGGATTTAAAAATTATTTAATGCTTCAGAAAAGGTACTCCATAAGTAATCTTTATCTTCTATTCCTACTGATACTCTTAAAAGGTGCGACGGTATACCAAAACTTTCAGCCCACTCCAATTCGTCATAATGAGCTAATAAAACATAAGGACATACAAGTGTAAAATTCGTACCTAAACTTGGTCCTTTAGATATTTGAAGAGAATCATAAAACTTTTTAGCTTTCTCTATTCCTCCTTTTAATTCGAATGATAATAAGCAACCATATCCTCCATGAGAAGTAAGTATGGAATTGAAATTAGGACAATTTTCTGGATGGAAAATATTTTTTATTTCTTTATGGTTCTCTAATCTTGTTTTTAATTCCAAACATGCTTTATTTTGCTTAAAAACTCTTTGTTTTACATCTCTACTAACTTTTTCTAGAGAAACTATATCTCCCTCTGAAAGGATTGGAAGGTTTATTTTCTTTAATGCATTTCTAAACTGATCAATCCATCTGCTTTTTGGATTCAGTATTAATGAGCCAGCAAGAATATCTCCGCTACCGGAAAAGATTTTTGTAAGTGAAGTGAAAACGATATCTGCATGCTCAAGGGAATTTATATTCAGATTAGAACCGATTGTATCGTCAACTATCACAGGTATATTTAATTTATTTGCAATTTTTGAAATTTTTTTTATGTTTACACATTTGAGCATTGGATTACTAGGTAATTCAATAATCAAAGCTGCTGGATTTATTCTTTGAATTTCTAATTCAATATTCTTGCAATTTTCTTCTGTTATTAGCTTGGCTCCATGAAAGATATTCATTGGTAATTTGAGTACATCAACATATGGAAAACCAATTTGAAGTGTGGGTTTTTCGGGAAATAATTTATATATAATTTCTAATGATGTGTATAAAGCAGACATGCCAGATGAAGTAAGGTGGATATCATTGGAGTTCGTTTTTGTAAATTGAGAAATTCTATTTTTTATTCTTTGATAACTTTCATTGACTAAAGATTTTGAAGGGCAATCCTCAAGGCCCAATTCAATTGCTGCCGCTCTTGAAGATAGACCAAGCCCCGTATGTTGCCAAAAAGATCTTGCATATATACTTGCTGATTCTTTTGTAATTAATAAAGTAAAATTATGCCTTCTTTCTATATAAGAATATTCTTGAAAAGTATTTTTATCACAGTATTTTTTTGCTTTTAAAGCTATTCTTTCATCTGGATATGGCCAGATACTTTGATTATGGAATTGACTTTCTTTCTTTGTCTTTTCACATAATCTTTTTACTAAAGGATTTAGTCCAAAACGAGGATAGATTGATCTTAATGCTTGTATGCATTTTGGATTTTTTTCCTCATAGTTAATTACATCATTCCAAGTTGGTAATGCTACAGAAACAGCGTGATTACTATCGGGGATTGAAAATCCCAACTCTAAATTTCTCCATATCGGTTTTTTAAGTAAATCTCTCAATTTTCAAAATTTATTTAAGGCAAATAAGATATCTGAAATTAAATCATTTGTATCTTCACAACCAACTGACAAACGTATAAGAGAATCATCAATACCTAGGAGATTTTTTGTTTTATCATCAACAGATGCATGAGTCATTGTTGCGGGGTGGCAAATTAAACTTTCAACTCCACCAAGACTCTCTGCTAATGAGAAATATTTGAGAGATTTACAAAATTTAAAAGTGTCTGCTTTGTTTAATTTCAATTTAAGGGTGATCATGGAACCACCAGATTTCATTTGTGATTTTGCTAAATTAAACTGTGGATGTTTTTGATTAAAAGGATAAAGAATCTTAAAAATATTTCTATGATTTTCAAATTCCTTAGAAATTATCTCTGCACTTTTTGTTTGTTGTTCGATTCTTAAAGGGAGAGTTTTTACTCCTCTTGTAATAAGCCATGAATCAAAGGGCGAGGGTTGAAGTCCTAAAGCTTTTTGAGAGAAAAGCATTTTACTATTCCATTCCTCATTATTAGTGAGTACTGCTCCACCAAGTGCATCACTATGTCCATTTATAAATTTTGTTGTACTTATTAGAGAAAGCGTTGCTCCAAGTTCCAAAGGTTTTTGAATGAGGGCTGTAGAAAAGGTATTATCTACAACTACAGTTATTTTGTGCCTATTCGCTTCGTCACAGATCAATTTAATATCAAGTATTTTTAATAGCGGATTTGTTGGACTTTCGAGCCATATTAAATTTGGCTGGAAGTCTTTAATTTTTTTGATACTTTTTTTATCTGTAAAATCTGTGTAAAGAGCTTCTATACCAAATTTTTTGAAAACTTTATCAAACATTCTTACCGTGCAACCATAGAGATTTGACTCACAGAGAATCTTATCTCCTGATTTTAATGTGGATGTTATTGCAGTTACTGCACTTATACCAGATCCAAAAACTGTACAGTATTTAGAATCTTCTATTGATCTCAGTATATTTTCAAGAATTTTAAAGTTTGGATTGCCTGACCTGGTGTAATCAAAATTTTGTTTATTGCCATGTTTGAAAGTAGATGTTGAGAAAATTGGAGGCATAACACAACCGGTTTCTTCGGAAAATTTTTCTCCATGGTGAATAGATAAGGTTTTAACGCCTGGCTTTTTGAGATTATTTCCCTTATTTCCCATTGTTTTCAAAATAAGAATTAAATAAAATCTCTCTTCTTATCGAGGAGAGATTTAATAATCCAAAGAAAAGTTTTTTTAAACTTTTCTTGAATAATATTCAACGACTAGTAGCTCGTTAATTTCAAGAGCAACCCATTCTCTAT
>QCTA01000034.1 GCA_003211335.1 Prochlorococcus sp. AG-670-O11
TCATTATTAACTGGTAAAGAAGTTTCTGAATTAGAGAACGATTTTTCTCAAACAGGATGGGGGACATTTAAAAAAATATTTACTGAACAGCTTATAGAATCGCTTAAACCCATACAAGAAAGATATCAGGTTCTGATTAACGATCCATATGAATTAAATAAGATACTTATTGAAGGTAAGGAGAAAGCTGAAGAAGTGGCAAATAAAACCCTTAGTAGAGTTAAATTTGAATTAGGATTCTTTGAAGTAGAGAAATAAATTATGCCAGAAATAACATTACCAGATGGATCTAAAAAAGTATTTGAGAAGCCGGTAACAATTCAAGAGATAGCGCAGAGCATAGGTACTGGCTTAGCCAAAGCAACAATTGCTGGCAAAGTAAATAATGTTCTTTTTGATGCAACAATTCCCATAAATAATGATTCTAAAGTGGTAATAATTACATCCCGAGATAAAGAAGGTATTGAGATAATTAGACATTCCTTTGCACATTTGATTGGTCATGCAGTTAAACAGCTTTATCCAAATATAAAGATGGCAATTGGTCCAGTAATTGATAATGGCTTTTATTATGATATTTTTTCAGAATATAGATTTACACCTGAGGATTTAATAAAAATAGAAAAAAGAATTAATAATTTAATAAAAACAAATTATGATGTTGAGATTTTACAAGTCACCAAAAAAGAAGCAATTAAAACTTTTCAAGAAAGAGATGAGACTTTTAAATTAAGAATAATTGAAGAAATTCCTGATGAAGGTCTTATCAATTTATATAAACACGAAGAATATATTGATATGTGCAGAGGTCCCCATGTTCCAAATACAAGACATCTTAGACATTTTAAATTATTAAAGTTATCTGGTTCATACTGGAGAGGTAATAGTGAAAATGAATCATTACAGAGAATATACGGAACTGCGTGGGCCAAAGAGAAAGAGCTTAATGATTACCTAACAAGAATCGAAGAAGCGGAAAAAAGAGATCATAGAAAACTTGGAAAAAAGCATTCACTTTTTCATATACAAGAAGCATCTCCAGGTATGATTTTTTGGCATCCAAATGGATGGATTATCTACCAAGTTCTTGAAAAATATGTTAGAGAAATACTTAAAAAAAATGATTATCTAGAAATCAAAACTCCTCAAGCTGTTGATAAATCTCTTTGGGAAAAATCAGGTCATTGGGAAAAATTCAGAGAAGATATGTTTATTACCGCATCAGAAAATAGAACTTATGCTATTAAACCAATGAATTGTCCTTGTCATATTCAAGTATTTAATCAAGGTTTAAAAAGTTATAAAGACTTACCTATTCGGCTTGCTGAATTTGGCTCTTGTCATAGAAATGAACCTTCTGGAGCATTACACGGCTTAATGAGAGTTAGAAACTTTACTCAGGATGACGCACACATTTTCTGTACAGAAGAACAAATTCAAGATGAGGTGTCTACCTTTATTGATCTGGTTTTCGAGGTTTATAAAACTTTTGGTTTTGATGAAATTATTATCAAATTATCAACCCGTCCTGAGAAAAGAGTGGGTAGTGAAGAAATTTGGGATAAATCAGAAGATGCACTTACTCAGGCTCTTGACAATAAAAAACTAAAATGGGAACTCCAACCTGGAGAGGGAGCTTTTTATGGTCCAAAAATTGAATTTTCTTTAAAAGATTGTCTTGATAGAGTTTGGCAATGTGGAACAATACAAGTTGATTTCTCAATGCCTATTAGATTAGATGCAACTTATGTAGATATAAATAACGAAAAAAGAAATCCAGTAATGCTTCACAGGGCAATTTTAGGATCTTTTGAAAGATTTCTAGGAATCTTAATTGAACAATATGAAGCCAAATTCCCAATCTGGCTTGCACCTTATCAAATAATTTTGTTAAGCATCACCGATAGGAATATTGAGAAATGTTTAAAATTTAATAAATTAATTAATAGTAAGGGGTACCGCTCAAAAATTGATATTAGGAATGAAAAAATAGGTTATAAGATAAGAGAAGCAACTATCGGAAGAATTCCGTTAATTGCCGTTATTGGCGACAAAGAAGAACAAGTTGATTCAGTTGCTTTAAGAGCCTTGGATGGAAAAAATTTAGGAATTTTTAAGTTAGATGATCTCTATAAATTAATGGATAATTTGATTGAGAAAAAAGGAAGGACAGAATAATTTTGAATAGATGAATTTTCTTGCTTGTGATCTTGGGGGTACAAAAGTTCTATTAGGCATTTTCAAAAATGATATTGGTACTAATTCTCCTACCTTAATTCTTAAAAAAAAATATATATCTTCCCAATGGAATTCAATAGATTTAATTTTAGAAGATTTCCTAAACAATGAATGCAAATCTATTAACTATCCTTTTTCTGCTTGTTTCGCGGTAGCAGGTCCTATATCTAACAACAACGCACAAATTGTTAATTTGTCATGGAATATTTCTGGCAATGCATTAAAAAAGAAATTTAAATTTAAAAGTTGCGAGCTAGTAAATGATTTTGCAGTCCAAATTTATGGAATACCTTTTTTAAAAACAAGTCAATATTCTACCCTTCAAGTTGGAGATCATTTAGCAGGTGCTAACAAAGATTTGCATGCAATTGTTGGAGCAGGAACTGGTCTAGGAATCGCAAGAGGTATAATATCTGGAAATAAATTGCAAGTTTTAGCTAGCGAAGGAGGTCATGTTGAATACTCGCCAAAGTCAGAATTAGAATGGGAATTAAAAAATTGGCTCAAAAATTCTTTAAAAGTTGAAAGGATATCTTCTGAGAGAATTGTTAGTGGGACTGGATTATCAAGAATAGCCGAATGGAGACTAAGCAAACCTGATGCTAAAAACCATCCTCTTCAAAAATACTTAAAAGAATTGAAAATTTCTGATACTTTAAGGAAAGAACTTCCTGAAAAAATTTGTAATCTATCTAATCTCGGGGACGTCCTAATGGTTGAAGTGGAGATGATATGGTTAGATGCTTACGCCTCTTTATTGGGAGACATTGCACTACAAGAATTATGCTATGGAGGTTTATGGATTTCTGGAGGGACAGCTCCAAAACATATCTTAAACTTTAAATCAGGTTTATTTATGAAACAATTTTCAGATAAAGGAAGATTAAAAGATATTCTTAAAAATATACCTGTAAATGTAATCTTAGATGAAGAGTTTGGACTATTTAGCGCAGCCTGCAGAGCAAAAATGCTTTTACAAATAGGATAATTTTTTTTATGTCTTCTCCAGAAGTTGGAAAAAAAATAATAGTAACAGTTCCTTCTACTACTGCTAATCTAGGTCCTGGATTTGACTGTCTTGGCGCTGCATTAGATCTATATAACGAATTCATCTTTACAAGAATAGATGGAGGGGGAGAGCGATTTGATTTGATAATGGAGAGTACAGATGGTAATCATTTAAGAGGAGGCCCAGAAAATTTAGTTTTTAGGGCTGCTCAAAAAGTATGGGAGAGTGCCAATATCAAACCTTTCGCCCTTGAAGCAAGAGTAAAATTAGCAGTTCCACCTGCTCGCGGACTAGGGAGTAGTGCCACAGCAATAGTTGCAGGACTAATTGGTGCAAATGCGATTATGAACTGCCCTTTATCTAAAGAAAAACTTTTAGAACTTGCAATTGATATTGAAGGTCATCCTGATAATGTAGTTCCTTCTCTTTTGGGGGGGGCTTTGTTTAACTGCTAGGTCATCTTCTCAAAGATGGAGAATTATTAGATGTGACTGGCACGATTCCATTAAAGTTGTAGTCGCAATACCTGCTATACGTCTTAGTACAAGTGAAGCAAGGCGAGTAATGCCGAAGAATGTGCCTATTTCTGATGCAGTAACAAATATGGGGGCACTTACTTTATTACTGAATGGTTTAAAAACAGGAAATGATGAATTAATAAAAGAGGGAATGTTTGACAAATTACATGAACCATACCGATGGAAGCTTATAAAAGGTGGATTGGAAGTTAAGAATGCTGCACTACAAGCTGGTGCTTTAGGCTGTGCAATTAGTGGTGCGGGGCCAAGTATCTTAGCTTTGTGTAAAAAGGATAATGGTAGAGATGTCAGTCAAGCAATGGTAAAGGCTTGGGAAAACTTAGGAGTCGCAAGTAGAGCACCATATTTGAATGTCCAAACAACAGGCAGTCAATTTAGGGACATTTCTGGTAAGTAGTTTTACTTAGGCTTTTTTTAATGTTAGAGTCTCAAGCTAGAACATCTTCAACTAGAATAAAAAAATTATTCATTATTCGATGAATTTAGAATCTTTTCCTTACCTATCCTCAATTGTTTTATTACCCTTATTTGGGGCATTGATAATGCCTTTCTTAAGTTCTAAGGAAGGAGAAGATAATACACTCCCAAGAAATATCTCTTTAAGTTTTTTATTTATTGATTTCTTACTAATAATTGGTGTATTTATCCAAAAATTTGATCCAACAAATAGCTCACTACAACTTGTTGAAAGACTAACTTGGCTACCCTCAATAGGCCTAGAATGGTCTCTAGGGGTAGATGGGTTATCTGCACCATTGGTAGCTTTGAGTGGATTAATTACATTTTTATCAGCTGCAGCAAGTTGGAAAATAAAGAAAAAATCTAATTTATATTTTGCTCTTTTATTAGTTCAGGCCTCAGCTCAGGCACTTGTTTTCCTTTCTCAAGATTTCTTATTATTTTTCTTAGCTTGGGAATTAGAATTGGTTCCTGTTTATCTTCTTATTGCAATTTGGGGCGGCAAGAAAAAATTATATGCAGCTACAAAATTCATTCTTTATACTGCTTTAGCATCTTTACTAATACTTATAAGTGGACTTGCAATTGCCTTGAGTGGAGATACATTTACTCTAAATCTTACCGAAATAACAAATAAACATGTAACAGGCAGTCTCGCATTATTATCTTATCTAGGGTTTTTAATAGGTTTTGGAGTAAAACTTCCCATCTTCCCATTGCACACTTGGCTGCCGGATGCTCATGGGGAAGCTAATG
Source organism: Prochlorococcus sp. AG-670-O11 (assembly GCA_003211335.1). The sequence goes on from QCTA01000034.1 coordinate 5,002, forward strand.
CTCCAGTATCGATGTTACTAGCGGGAATACTCTTAAAAATGGGGGGATATGCTCTCTTAAGATTCAATGTTCAAATATTACCCGAGGTACATTTACAACTCGCGCCTGCATTAATTATTCTTGGAATTATCAACATTATTTATGGAGCTTTAAATGCATTTGCACAAGATAATGTAAAAAGAAGAATAGCATGTAGTTCGGTAAGTCATATGGGTTTTGTTCTTCTGGGGATTGGAGCAGTTGATGCTTTAGGTATAAGCGGGGCAATGCTTCAAATGATAAGTCACGGACTTATAGCAGCAGCTATGTTCTTCGTCACGGGCTCCTTCTATGAGAGAACAAATACTCTTTCAATTCCAAACATGGGTGGGTTAGCAAAGGTCCTACCAATAACATTTGCCTTTTTTCTAGCGAGCTCACTAGCGTCTCTGGCCTTACCAGGAATGAGTGGATTTATAAGCGAAATCACCGTATTCTTAGGAATCACAAGTCAAGAGGGTTTTAGCTCTCTTTTTAGATCAATTACAATTCTAATAGCAGCAATTGGTCTTGTCCTAACGCCCATTTATCTTCTTTCAATGTGTAGAAGAGTATTTTTCGGACCTAGAATTCCTGCTTTAGCTACCGTTAAAGAAATGAATGGGAGAGAACTGACAATTGGGTTTAGTTTATTGTTACCTACTTTAGTAATAGGTTTTTGGCCAAAAATTGCCATAAATTTATATGAATCTTCAACAAATGCTCTCAGCGAACAACTCACTTTAGCTAAATTAGTTGGATTAATATCAAACTTTAGTCAATTTTAATCTTCGATAAAATGGAAGCTTCAATTTTTAATTACGGAGAATTACCTGAATTTAATAAATTCACTCCAGATAGAATTAATCAAGAATTTCCAAATGTCATAGAAAAGATAAATCAAGATTTCAAAGGAATTGAAAAATTTTTATCTAATTACTTGGATCAAGAATTTTTAGAATGGGACAAAGTAATTAATCCTTTAAACGAAGTTAATGAGATTCTAAGGTGGAGTTGGGGAGTTATAAGTCATCTTAATGGAGTAAAAAATTCTGAAAGCTTAAGAGAAATATACTCAAAGTTTCTACCTGAAATAATTAATTTAAGTAATAAGTTTGGACAAAGCAAAATTATTTATAATGCTTTAGTAAAGCTTAAAGAAACAAATAATCTTGATGGGATCAAAAATAGAATTCTAGATAAAGAAATTCTTGAAATGGAACATAGAGGAATTTCATTAAATAAAGATAACCAGAAAGAATTCAATATTATTTCTGAAAAGCTTGGAAAGCTTTCTACAAATTTCAGCAATAATGTCTTAGATGCCACTAACTCTTGGTTCTTAATATTAAATGAGAAATCTCAAATAGATGGTGTTCCTGAGAGAGTTCTAGAATTAATGTCAATATCGGCTCATGACTACTTAAAAAAAGAAGGAGAAGCTGATATAAAAAATGGACCATGGAAATTAAGTTTAGATATTCCGACTTATACCGCGTTCATGACATATGCCAATGATCGTAATCTAAGGGAAAAATTATATAAAGCTTTTGTGAGCAGAGCTTCTCATGGAGAAAAAAATAACTCTCAAATTATTGAAGAGATTCTATCTCTTAGGACAAAACAGGCCCAGCTTCTTGGTTATGAAAGCTGGGCAGAATTAAGTCTTTCCACAAAGATGGCTAAGGAAATTAAAAATGTTGAAAAACTTTTAGAGGAGCTAAGAGAGCCTGCCTTTAAAACTGCCAAAAATGAATTAGATTTACTTAATAAGTTTTCAAAAGATAATGGATTCCCAAATTCTGAAACTCTTAAATCTTGGGATATTAGCTACTATTCTGAGCTTCTCAGAAAGGAAAAACTTAATTTAGATCAAGAATCACTTAGGCCTTGGTTCCCTCTTAATGATGTTTTAAAAGGTCTTTTTAAACTTAGTGAAAAGCTCTTCGAAATTAAAGTAATTGAAGTCATTAACGAAGCTCCAATTTGGAATGATGACGTTTTGTTTTTTAATATTCTAAATAAAAATGATGAGAAAATAGCTTCATTTTATCTTGACCCTTACTCACGTCCTGAGTCAAAGAGGGGAGGGGCATGGATGGACGAATGCCTTAATAAAAATAATATTGGTAGAAATACATTACCTGTTGCCTATTTAGTTTGTAATCAAACCCCACCATCCAAAGACAAACCAAGTTTGATGAGTTTTGATGAAGTTCAAACTCTATTCCATGAATTTGGCCATGGTCTCCAACATATGCTTACCACAGTAAATCTTCCACAAGCCGCAGGTATTAACAATGTTGAGTGGGATGCAGTGGAACTTCCAAGTCAATTTATGGAAAACTGGTGTTTTCATAAAAACACCTTATTAAATATTGCAAAACATTATGAAACAGGGGAGAGATTATCTGATGAGAATTTTGAAAAATTAGTTAAGAATAGAACTTTTAATTGCGGGATGGCTACTCTAAGACAATTACATTTTGCAATTACAGATATAAGATTGCATAGCAATATTTATAGTAATCAGGGTAAAAATTCAGATGAGATTAGAAAAGAAATTGCCAGAAATACAACTGTAATTGAACCTATCCGAGAAGATAAATTCCTTTGTTGCTTTAGTCACATCTTTGCAGGAGGTTATTCGGCTGGATATTATTCTTACAAATGGGCTGAGGTTTTAAGTGCCGATGCTTTTTCTATGTTTGAAGAGGCTGACTTAGAAAATAATCAAAATATAAAGACAATCGGTAAAAAATTTAAAGATACGATTTTAAGTCTTGGAGGTAGCTTCTCTCCCCTAGAGATTTTTAAATTATTTAGAGGGAGGGAACCAAAAACAGATTCTTTGATAAGACACTTAGGTCTATCATCTATTAATTAAGAAGTCTGCAGATAATTTTATCAACCGCATCTGGATTTCTTACCAAATTTTTATGTTGATAGATCTTTAGGGATATTTTCTCACCCGAATTCAAACTCGCTCTCCATCCAGGAAAAACCATAAGATCCCAATAAGTAAAAAAACTAATACAATTAATCTTCCTTAGAAGATAATCGTATCTAGAAAGATCTCTTAATAAAAGACTATTTATTTTCATTTCAGATATCCCTCTAAAAGGATATTTAGGAATTAATTGGGATGCGAGAGTTCCTTTATGAGGTGAACCAATAGTTAGAAATCTTCTAGTCCTTTTATAACCATTTAATTTTTTAATCCAATATCTACCAATTATTCCACCCATG
>QCTA01000035.1 GCA_003211335.1 Prochlorococcus sp. AG-670-O11
AATCTAATTAATTAATATTTTTTTTATAAAGAACCTTTATGACGCCTGAAAGGCTCGGCTTACTATGGGGTATAACTGTTTTTGCAGGGGCATGCGCACGTCTGATCTCTACGATATCTGGATTTCCAAGTGTCGTAATTTTATTACTTTCTGGATTATTCATTGGACGCTCAGGTTTAGGGCTTGTTGAGCCACTTGACCTTGGACAGGGACTTGAGACTATAGTTGGACTTTTGGTTTGTCTGGTTTTATTTGAAGGCGGGTTAAATTTAAAATTACCTGAAGGAAATATTAGAAATACTGTTTTAAAAATCTCGTTAATAAGATTATTTATTTCATTATCGGCAGGAATATTTGTAGCTCATTGGTTAGCAGGATTATCATGGCCAGTGGCTGGAGTATATAGTGCGATAGTTCTTGCCACTGGACCGACAGTAGTTTCACCCTTAGTAGACCAAATAAAATTAGTTTCTCCACTTTCTGAGGTTCTAAAAGCTGAAGGATTGGTTCTCGAACCTATAGGAGCAGTCCTCGCGTTATTGCTGTTAGAACTAATATTGGGAGATCTACATGGATTTAAGGAGGTTTTTATTGCCCTAATGCAGAGATTAGGTGGAGGAGTTTTGATAGGTATCAGTTCTGGTTGGTTACTATCGGAAATTTTAAAGAAAATAAAAAACGAAGCATCTTTTGGAATTGAGCTCCAAGTTACATTAGGATTTATTTTTCTTATATATGGAATTTGTGAATACATTTTACCTGAATCAGGTTTGCCTGCCTCTGTTGCTGCAGGATTTATTGTAGGCAAAAGAGAAATTATTGATAAACAAAGATTAGATAATTTGATTGGGGAATTAGCTCAACTAGCTATAACAGTCCTATTCCCTCTTCTGGCATCAGATGTCTCTTGGGGAGAATTAAGTCCACTAGGTTGGGGGGGCATTATCTGCGTATTAATGTTGATGATAATTGTTCGTCCCATTTCCATATCAATGGCAACTATGGGAAGAGAATTAGATGTAAAACAAAGGGTGTTTTTAGCTTGGCTAGCTCCAAGAGGGATAGTTACTGCCGCTGTCGCATCTCTTTTTTCAATAAGACTTGAGCAGGCAGGCGTACTTGGCGCGGGTCGTCTCCAAGGATTGGTATTTCTTACGATATTGATGACAGTTGGGATTCAAGGACTTACGGCTAAACCTCTAGCGAATTTTCTTAATTTAATTGAAAAGGAAATATAGTTAAATAAAACATCTTTCAATTAGAGGGATATCAATTTTGTTTTCAGAGAATAATTCCCAACTTTGAATTAAATCTGGTCCACTAAGACAACCAAAAAAAGCTACTCTTAACGATTTCATTAAAACCCCTTTTTTGATGGTGTGGATAACGCTAATTTTGTTGATTATTTCTCGAGCGTTAGCGTTAGTAACCTTTGTTATATTTTCTTCCTTTAAATAAGTAAGAACATACCTTAGAGATTCTTTTGCCTCTTTATTATTATTCAGGAATTCTTCCCCCTCTTTTTTCATTTGAGACAAGGTAAAAAAGGGTTTCGATTGATCAATTGCATCCTTTAATAAAGTCATTGAGTCTTGAATTAAATTTATTAATTTCAACTCCCATTCTGTGGAAGGAGATTTCCAACCCATTTCATTCCAGTAACTCTTAATAAATTTACTTAATTGTTTCAATTCCATTTTCTTGATGTACTGAGAATTAATCCAATTAAGTTTTTCCCAATTAAATTTGGCACCAGCTTTATTTACATCTGACAAATTAAAAACTTTAGATATCTCTGATAAGGAAAGAATTTCACTATTAGGAGATTTTATTGACCATCCTAAAAATGCCATATAATTTGCTAAAGCCTCAGGCAAGTATCCCATTTCTTTAAAATCATCGATGGAAGTTACAGAATCACGTTTAGAAAGCTTTTTACCTTCGCTATTTAAAATAAGAGGAGTATGAGAAAAAATTGGTAATTTAAAATTTAAAGCTCTATAAATTAATATTTGTTTTGCAGTATTTGATATATGATCTTCACCTCTTACAACATGAGTAATATTCATAAAGTTGTCATCAACTACAACAGCAAGATTATATAAAGGAGCTCCTATTTCATCCCCCATAGCTCTTCTTGATAGAACTAAATCTCCACCAAGATCCTTACCTTGCCATTTAATTTCACCTCTAATCTGATCTTCCCATTTGATTTCTGTTTCCTCGTCAATTTTGAACCTTATTACCGAAGATCTTCCTTGAGATATAAATTCTTTAATCTCTTTACTCGTAAGATTTCTATGTCTATTATCATGCTTGGGTGGTAAACCATTTGCTTTTTGTTTTTCTCTAAGGTCAAGAATCTCACTTTCTGAAGTGAAACATCTATATGCAGCTCCAATTTCTAAAAGTTTTTTAATATGATTTTTATGAATAGATACTCGTTTACTTTGTCTAATAGGGTCTTCATCCCAATTAATTCCTAGCCAATTTAATCCATCTAAAATATTCGTTGTATATTCAGATTTAGATCGGACAATATCGGTATCTTCAATTCGAATAAGAAATTTACCATTGGTTTTTTTTGCATATAACCAATTAAATAGCGCTGTTCTTGCCGTACCTATGTGTAATAAACCAGTTGGACTTGGTGCTAACCTTAAACGTTTTTCCAATTTGCTTTAGAAAAGAACGGGACCGACGGGATTCGAACCCGCAACTTCCGCCGTGACAGGGCGGTGCTCTAACCAGTTGAACTACGGTCCCAAAATTTTGTTCTAATTTAAATAGAGAACTGAATTTAAAGTATCAAACAATAATACATTAATTAATGTTGTTGTAAAAAAAAAATTCAAAAATTTTAGGATTCAAAGAAACTAAGTTATTCCTTTAGGGCCTAAAGCCTGCGGGTTCAATTAATCGAACTTGATTTCCTCGAGCTGTAAATTCTCTGCCTTGATCGCTTTGAACAACAACTCTCCCTCCAGATTTTACTCTGATGACTCTTGCACGAACCCATCCTAGAGCAGCTGATTCGAGGACTTTAACCACATCCCCAGGTTGAAGATCTAACTCCATCTAAATGAAAAAAAAATGATTTACAAAATGTTGATCCAAACGCGCCGTGGAGGACTTGAACCCCCGACATCAGGTTTTGGAGACCTGCGTTCTACCAACTGAACTAACGGCGCAATAAAAGGATTATAAGCGCCTTTATGACCATTAGGTTGAAATAACTTTACAACCTTATCGATCAAAGCGTTGTTTTACGCGAGTAGCTTTTCCTACTCTATCCCTTAGATAGAATAGCTTAGCTCTTCTTACTTTACCTCTACGTTCTACTTTTAGAGAGGCTACTTGAGGACTATGTAGCATAAAAACTCTTTCAACCCCAATTCCTTGAAAAATCCTTCTAACAGTAATGGTCTGATTGAGGCCACCATGTCTTTTCGCAATCACTACTCCCTCATAAGGTTGAACCCTTTCTTTGTTACCTTCTGTAATTTTTACTCCAACCTTAACAGTATCTCCAACATATATTTCGGGTATCTGTTTTTTTAATTGATCCCTTTCAAATTCTTTTATTAAATTTGATGAATTTAAATGTGTGTTTGTTTGGGGATTTAGTTCTTTACCTTGATTCTCAACAGTTAATTCTGTAGCTTTGTCAGTTTCATTAATGGTTGCTGACTTAGTTTCTTGTTTCTCTTTTGTCATTTTATGCTCAGTAATTCTACAAGACTACTATTTTAACCTTTCGACTCGCCTTTGGTAACCTTTTTAGGAAATGAAATTTTTTTTGAAAACATTTGAAACCCAGTTATTAGCATCCAAATAAGTCCTAATGAATTCAAGATTACATATATAAGCTCTCCATTATCTCCAAGCCACTCTCCTTCGTGTAGAGACATTAACCAGTGAACTTCATCTCTTGAATATCCAAATATATCTTTCGAAATTCTATACAATGTGCCTGTTAAAGCTGAAATGAATAATGGGAGGAAAACCCAAGGTGCCAATGATTTATGAAATTGCCTAGAATTAGTAATAAATTTCATTTTCTGTTTTTCTTCCTGTTAGATTTAAAATAGTCATTCTAATTATGGCTATTTTGATGATATTTACTTAATACTATTATTTATTCCAATGAAACACTTTGCGGATCTTTTATTAAATAAGAATAATTCTAAATCTAATGATCAAGTTCCTTTTATCCAAAGAAGAAGAGGTATCGAAATAAAGTCTTCAAGGGAAATAAATTTGATGAAGAAATCGAGCAGAATTGTTGGGACAGTTTTGAGGGAAATAAATGATCTTATAAGACCAGGTATGAGTACAAAAGATTTGGATGATTTTGCAGAAAAGAGGATAAGAGAAATGGGTGCTGTGCCAAGTTTTAAGGGTTATCATGGTTTCCCATCAAGTATTTGTTCAAGCATTAATAATGAAGTTGTGCATGGTATTCCGAACAAAAATAAAATAATTAAGGATGGAGATCTTGTAAAAATTGATACTGGGGCTTATCTAGATGGCTTTCACGGAGATAGTTGCATCTCTATTTGTGTAGGTAAAGTGAGTGAGCAAGCCCAAAAACTTAGTGATGTAGCATTTCAGGCATTATTCGCTGGACTTTCAAAAATTAAATCAGGTAACACTCTGCTTGATATTGCTGGTGCAATTGAAGATGTTGTTAAAGCCAATGGATTTAGTGTTGTTGAGGACTATACTGGTCATGGCGTAGGTAGAAACCTACATGAAGAACCATCAGTTTTTAATTTTCGAACTAACGAATTACCAAATGTTGTTCTTCGCGAAGGTATGACATTAGCTGTAGAACCTATTGTTAATCAAGGCACAAAGTTTTGTAAAACTTTAAATGACAAATGGACAGTAATAACAAAAGATGGAAATTTATCAGCACAATGGGAGCATACAATCGTTGTAATGAAGGACGGTATAGAAATTTTGACAGACAGAGATTTTTAGTTACGAAATTTAGATATTTTTAAAAATTCACAATAAAAAAAAATATATAACTCTTTAATTGGAAAAAGAATATAGGAAAGAGGATTAGGACTAACGATAATTAAAAAAATATTTAAATTAGCAAAATTATAAATATTATTAGATACGAATTCTGGACTCATAATTCCAATAGGGTTTAATTCTGATTTAAAAGGACCCAAGATAATTTTTTTAATTATTAATTTTTTCTTTGTATTATTATCTAGAAGATTTTTTTTAAAGGAAACTAATTGACCTATAAGTGATTTACTTATTTCGTAGGAGGGATTTAAGGCTGGTAATATTTCTGCTTCAGAGGTGTTTATCCAAATTTCCTTTGCAATTGGGGAGTTATTTTTGATAGCAATTGCTTCAAATAAATTAAGAAATTTAAATTTGCTTAAAGCATTAATTTCTATTGAATTTTCATAATTTGAATTTTTTTTACTTATATCGTAAATTCCATGGTTCAAAATTAAAATATCAATTTTTTTAAGGTGCTCCTTTAATAAGGATTCTTTCCCGCAATGCCATTCAATCCATTCATTAGGAGAGTCTCTGTTTATTTCATAATTATTATTATTATGTGTAAATCCGATAACTTTATATCCTTTTTTACGAAATATTTTTGTTAGTTCTTTCCCTAAAGCTCCTGAAGCGCCGGTAATACCAACAGTTTTTACTTCACTCATCATATTAATTGGATTTTGTAAGATACTATTAAATAATCCAATTACTATAAATTATTTTACCCTTGCAATATGTTTATTAATTTATTTGATTAAAAGTATTAAATAAATATTTGTATACTTCTTAAAAGAATATTATCTTTAATTTATTAATTTATTAATTAATTAATTTATTTATTTATTTATTTATTTATTTATTATGAGCCAGATATTGTTAATTGGTTCCTGCGAGCCATTTAGTGGTAAGTCAGCATTGGTACTGGGAATATCAAAAAAACTTTTAGAACATGGAAAAAAAATACGTGTAGGAAAACCATTGGCAACTTGTATTGAACTTACTAATCTTCCTTCAATGTCTTACGAAGGGCTGATAGATGATGACGTTAAATTTATTGGTTCAACACTAAATATTTCAGAAGAAAACTTAATTCCTTCAGTAGGATTGTTAGATAATATATCTGCTGAAAAAAGAATTACTAATAAAGACTTAATTCCTGGTAAAGGGTTTGAACAAATCCAGGCATTAGTAAATGATGATTTTGATGGGTTAAATATTCTTGAAGCAGCAGGCAGCCTTAGTGAAGGAATGATTTATGGTTTGAGTCTTCCACAACTTGCAAAACACTTAAATGCAAAAGTCCTTATTGTTAATCTTTGGGAGGATAGTAAAAGTGTAGATGCCTTACTAGACGCAAAAAATCAATTGGGAGATCATTTGGTAGGAGCTGTATTGAATGCTGTTGTTCCTGGACAAGTTGAAAAAATAAAAACTAAAATAATACCCTCTCTTGAAGAGATGAATATAAAAATATTTGGGGTAATGCCTAAATCTCCATTACTCAGAAGTGTCACTGTAGAGGAACTTGTAAGAAGGTTAGATGCTCATGTAATTTGTTGCCCTGAAAAAGAGCAATTACTCGTTGAAACATTAAGTATCGGGGCTATGGGAGTCAATTCCGCAATGGAATTTTTTAGAAGAAGGAGAAATATGGCTGTGGTAACAGGAGCCGAAAGAACTGATATTCAACTTGCAGCTTTAGAAGCTTCTACTCAATGCCTAATTCTTACTGGTTTAGGTGAACCCCTATTACAAATAATTCATAGAGCTGAAGAGTTAGAAGTGCCAATTTTAAAAGTTGGCTTAGATACTCTAGCTTCAGTGGAAATTATTGAACAAGCTTTTGGACATGTCAGGATACATGAATCAATCAAGGCATCATACGCTATCCAATTAGCTCAAGAGCATGTGAATTTAAAAAATATTCTTGAAACTATAGATTTTCCCTGCAATTTTTCAGAAAAATGCTAGTTTCAACTATAGTAACCATTTTATTTTGAGTCGTTCTTTAGACCTACCCTCAACAGAGGGTGTTGACACCTTAGCTCAGGAACTTGCAAAACTTCAGGATAATGGGAAAAGAAGGATTGCTTTTTTGGGTAGTAGACATGTACCTGTGGTGGACATTCACTTAATAGAACTAATTGCAAGATCATTGGCAGAAGAGGGGCATACTATCCTTACCTCTGGATCTCAGGGAGTTAATGCCGCAGTTATAAGAGCTGTTTTAGATATTAATCCATCTTTACTAACTGTTCTTTTGCCTCAGAGTTTAGATAAGCAATTACCTGAAATAAAAAACCAATTAGAGAGCGTTATGCATTTGGTTGAGAAAAGCGAGAATGATGAGTTACCTTTGCCAATGGCAAGTAGTCTTTGTAATCAAGAAATCATTAATAGATGTGATCAATTAATTTGTTTCGCTTTTCACGATAGTGAAACTTTATTAAATAGTTGTAGATGTGCTGAGGAAATGGGGAAGGTGGTTAGTTTGTTATTTTTTGATTAAATTAACTCCTTTTATTTTTTTTTAAGTTCATTTGGGTTAATAATTAAATAAATTAAATTTTATGTAATGGCGGAAAATTTTTCATTTGATGTAGTTTCTGATTTTGATAGACAAGAATTGGTTAATGCTTTAGATCAAGTTAAGCGAGAGATTTCTCAAAGATATGATCTAAAAGGGACTGATACCTTATTGGAATTAGAAAAAGAAAACATTTTAATAACTACAAATAGTGAATTAACAGCAAATTCTGTGATTGATATTATTAGACAAAAGGCAATAAAAAGAAAACTCTCTTTAAAAATCTTCGACTTCAAAAGTATTGAAGTAATAAGTGGAAATAAAGTAAAGCAAACTATAAATTTAAAGAAAGGACTTAACCAGGAAATTGCGAAAAAAATCAGTAAAAATTTGAGAGATGAAATAAATAAGATCAATGTAAGTATTAATGGAGAGACATTGAGAGTAATGAGTAAAAGCAAGAATGATCTTCAATTGGCAATTAAGTTACTTGAAAATTTGGAGGAAACATACAAAATTCCTCTGCAAGCTAATAATTATCGATAATATGTTAATAATTAAGAATTTATAATGACAGAGTATTCAGAATTCCTTCTTGATTCATTATGTATAAAAATAAAAGATTATCCACGTTTTTCATTAA
>QCTA01000036.1 GCA_003211335.1 Prochlorococcus sp. AG-670-O11
CATCTACAAGATCACCTTTCTTTACAAAATATTTGGCTAATAAACTACCAGATAAATCTTCTCCATGTCCATTACTTAATAGTAAAATTCTGGACAATTTAAAATTCTAACCATTTATTGATTTTGGTTAATTCTGGCCAGTTTGGATATCTATTAAATCCGTCTTCAACTGACTCTTTTAACTCTGTCTTTACATCAGGCATCATCATTGCCATTTTTTTAATTAATTCAACATGCTCTCTAACACCTTTATTATTTGTAGCCAAAAGAGCTAAGGACAAATTCATTCTTGCTTGCGGGTCTTGCTGATTTAAGCGAACTGCCTCTCTAGCTGCTGCTAATGCTTCTTCATTATTCTTCAATAGAAGCTGCAACCAAGATAAACAAGTCCAAGCAGCAAAGTGGTTGGGTATTTGTTGAATGATTTTTTGAAAATCTTGTGCAATTGGTATTAACTCTTGGCCATCCTGATATCTAGATAAGGCAGCATTGAAATCGGATTCAATTGGATTAATGTCATCTGTCATATGTTTTTTTTCTAAACTGCAAAAGAGCTTCCACAGCCGCAAGTTTGTGAAGCATTAGGATTAACGAAATTAAAGCCTCCACCAATTAAATCTTTACTGAAATCTAGTTGCATGCCGTAAATATACAGAAGACTTTTTGGGTCGCATATTACTTTGAAGGTTTGTTCGGAACTTAATGAATAATCATATACTTTATCATCTGCATTTATTTCATCTACACTAACAAAATCCATCGTATAACTCATACCACTGCATCCTCCAGATCTTACCCCAACTCTTAGAGCTTTCTTATCAGTCTGATTCTTCAATAAAGAAGATATTTGCTCTATGGCATCATTGGTTATTAAAATTCCCTTTCCGTCATCTGAGGTCTTTATTTTTTCTTCTATTTTTACATTTTCCATAAATACATATAAACGTATAACTACACTATAAAAAATATAGACACATCATGCATATTTCAAGCGATATACAAAGTTGATTTGTTATAATTTATAAAAAAGTGAAAATAGCGATAGTAGGTTCTGGGTTAGCGGGTTTAACAGCGGCAGTTAACCTAGTTGATGAAGGTCATGAAGTAGAGATTTACGAAAGCAGATCGTTCTGGGGTGGCAAAGTTGGAAGTTGGGAAGATAAAGATGGTAACCACATAGAGATGGGATTACATGTATTTTTTTATAACTATGCAAATCTATTTAAACTGATGAAAAAAGTTGGAGCATTAGACAATTTGCTTCCCAAAGAACATACTCATTTATTTGTAAATAAAGGTGGTGATTTAAAATCTTTGGATTTTAGATTTGCCTTAGGAGCTCCTTTTAACGGTCTAAAGGCCTTTTTCACTACAGAACAATTGACTTGGGTAGATAAGTTAAGAAATGCATTAGCTTTAGGAACCAGTCCGATAGTTAGAGGATTAGTAGATTACGAGGGTGCAATGAAGATAATAAGAGACTTGGATAAAATAAGCTTTAAAGAATGGTTTTTAAATCATGGCGGAAGCTTAAGAAGTCTTGAAAGGATGTGGGATCCAATTGCATACGCATTAGGTTTCATAAATTGTCAAGATATATCGGCAAGATGCATGTTAACTATTTTTATGATGTTTGCATCTAAGACTGAAGCCTCTAAACTTAATCTTTTAAAAGGATCCCCTCATAAATGGCTTACAAAACCTATCGTTGATTACATAACAAAAAAAGGATGCAAAATCCACTTAAATCATAAGGTGGACGAAATTATTTTTGAAAAAGAATCTTCCTCCTACTCGGTCACGCAACTTAAAATATCCACTCCTGAAGGCCCAAAGGCTATATTTGCTGATACATTTCTCGCTGCTTGTGATGTTCCTGGAATTAAAAAAATAGTTCCTAAAGAATGGTATCAATTTAAAGAGTTTGAGGGTTTAAAAAAACTCAGAGCTGTTGCAGTAGCGACAATTCAATTAAGATATGATGGATGGGTTACCGAATTAAATAACGATAACAAAAGTCAAAACCCTACAGGTTTAGATAATCTTTTATATTCAGCAGATGCATCTTTCAGTTGCTTCGCAGATTTAGCTTTAGCAAGTCCTGTAGATTATAGAAAGGAAGGAATGGGATCTTTACTTCAATGTGTTTTGACTCCTGGAGATCGTTGGATGGGTAGATCAACAGAGAGAATAACTAGGGAGATTGATGCTGAGGTGCGTCGTCTATTTCCTTCTTCGAAAAATCTAAAATTACTTTGGAGTAATGTCGTACAAGTTCCACAATCACTTTATAGAGAATCGCCAGGTATGGACCCATATAGACCTGATCAAAAGACTTCAATATCAAATTTCTTTATGGCAGGTAGTTATACAAAACAAGACTATATAGATTCAATGGAGGGAGCTACTATGAGCGGTCATCTAGCAGCAGCAGCAATTTTAGATAAGAAAGCTGAATTAGCAAAGAATCTTGCGGTCAGCTAACTATGGGTACTTGGCTAAAACATGACGTAATTACAATTGTTAATGCTCCATTAGATAACGTTTGGAACACATGGAGTGATTTGGATTCCATGTCTCTGTGGATGAGCTGGATTGAATCGGTAAAAACAATTGATCAAGAGACATCAACTTTACCTGATCTGACTGAATGGACTTTAGCTGCTAATGGATTCAAATTTAAATGGAAGGCACAAATAACAGAAAGGATTGAGAAAAATAAATTAAAATGGAAATCTATAGGAGGATTACCAACTCAGGGTTCTGTTATTTTTGAATCAAAAGGAGACCAATTAACATCAGTAAACTTAGCTGTTACCTATGAATTACCTAGAATGATTGCTCGATTTATGGAAGAAAAAATTTTAGGTAAAATGGTAACTAATGAATTACAAGCAAATATTGATAGATTTCGAGATTTAGTAGAAAAAAATTACAAAAATGAATTAACTAATTAAAAATATCAATTGCAGCATCTAATAATCCTTCAAAAGTGTACTTAACCGCCTCTCTATCAACTCTGCCAAAAGTTTTTTCACATATTTTTGAAGTTTGAGGTCCAATAGTTAATAATTTTGCATTTTCTAGATAGGTTAACCATTCTTCGCCAAATTCTTTTTCAAGCAGGAAAGAAGAATTTGATACTGTTTTACCACTTGAAAAAACCATTGCATTAATTTTTCTGTTAGAGATAGCATGTATTGTTTCTATAGGAATTGAATCCGGACATCTTGTTTCATAGGCTGGAACCTCTACAACACGCGAACCAGAATTCCTAAATTCATCAGCTATGAAATTCCTTCCTCCTGTTTGAACTCTTGGCAAAAAAACTCTGAGTCCATATCCTGATACCGGAAAATTTTCAATTAAACTTTCTGCTACAAATTCTGGGGGGACGAAATCAGCCTCAATACCTAAATCGCTTAGAGTTAAGGAAGTTTTCTCGCCTACTACAGCAATTTTTATTTTCTTCGAACATTCTTTTAATGAAGTATTTAAATTCCTTAATCTCTCATCTACAAATTGTATTCCATTACTACTGGTAAAAATAATCCAGTGAAAATCGTTAATTTCGCTTAAGGCATCATCAAGAGGATTTAAATCATCGGGATATCCAACTTCAATTGCTGGAAAATCAAATATTTGAGCTCCTTTATTAGTGAATAACTTTTTTATATCAGATATCTTATCTTTTGATCGAGTAATAATTATATTTTTTTGATTCAAAGAGAGCTCAGACATTTTTATTATTTCCCTCAAATTTTGAATCTTGATTATGTTTTTTATTTTTTAATTCCGCAAGGAGCTTGAGTACTGACAATCCTTTTTCTAATACTGTATCATCTTTAAAAGTCATTTCTGGTACTCTTCTCATCTCTATTCTTTGACCTAAAGTATGCCTGATATAGCTCTTAGCAAGATTTAATTCTTCAACAATTTCTTTTCTTATTGCTTCTTCAGCAGTTGAAGTTATATAAATCTTGCAAAATTGCAAATCTCCTGATAGATCTACTTTTGAAATATTAATGAAATTACTCCTTAATAGATCATTTTCCAAATCATTCTGCAAAATAAGAGTTATCTCTTTTTTCAACAAAGAAGAAACTTTTGCAATCCGATAATTATTAGGCATTATTGTTATAAGTTGATTGGATTAGTCATTGCTTTTAGTACGAAATAAAATGTTATGAAGGCACTAATTACTGAAGAAATTAAACCGACCAATATTAATGGATTTGATCTATTTTTAAATAAAGGTTCTAGTAATGCAACTAATCCTCCAGCAATAATAGAAATTAAATACTTAGGATATCTTGCAACATTAGAGAAAAATTGGCCCATTAGCTCCACAATTTGATTACTTTTTTAGCTAAGTTTTAACAAACATTAAACAGCATGATTACATTATATCAATTTAGACATAGCGCTTTTTGCTTAAAGACAAGAATGGCTCTTCACGCTAAGAAATTGCAATATAGAGTTGAAGAAGTTACACCAGGCTTAGGTCAATTTGAAATCTTTAAGATATCAGGTCAAAAACAAGTCCCAATAATTGTTGATGATAATGATCAAATTATTAGTGACTCTACAATTATTTGCGAATATATAAATAAAAAAAATGATAATAATCCACTTTTTCCAGAAGATCCTTTATTGTTTGCGCAATGCAAATTAATAGAAGATTGGGCTGACACTACTATGGCTTCAACTTGTAGAAAAGCTCTTATTAAATCTGCAATAGAGAATCCACAACTACGCACTGCTTTACTTCCAGATGAAATACCATCTTCAGTAAAAGGTTTAGTTGATAAATTACCTTTTAAAAATCTTAGTAAAATTTCTAATGTAGTTTTTTCTACCAAAGACAATTTAGAACTGCAAAAAATATTAGAGGCTTTATCTAAAGCCCTAATTAATAAAAAATATTTAATAGGCGATAATTTATCAATAGCTGATATTGCAATTGCTGCACAATTATCTCTTCTTAAATTTCCAAAATCATCGGGACCAATTCTTTCAGGGGAAGGTTGTCAAGAATACATAAATAATCCTTATTTAGAAAATATATTTATTTGGAGAAACAACATAGAAGAATATCTTTTTAGTGCTAATTCTCAATAAATTCAAACGATAATTTAAATTTACTAGTTTTAATTGCATGCACTGAGGGATCTCCAACTTTTGAACCGTATGTAGCAATATATTGAAAACCGCAGATATTAGGTTTTAAAGTATTCCCTGAATTGGAATTATGACGATTACATTTTTGAAATTTACTAATTGTCTCGACCTGATTAACCCTAGATGCTCCTGGTTTATGAAGAGTTTGAATAACTAATTCGTCAGCAAAAAACATATCATCATCTTGAATTTGATTTCTTCCTGTGATCCTTGAATCAATATATAGATCATCTTTTAAATAAGTAATTTGTTTGTTAATTGATTTAGGATCATTAACAACTTTAATCAAAGTATCACCAAATATCGCTTTACCAATTGACTCAGAATTTTTCGATCGATTACCAATAACTTCATTTAAATTATTTTTGAAAAAATTTACTTTGTAAATCACTGGTGCTTGAGACTCATCTTCTAAATCTTGAGAAGTAACAAGCCAATTGCCCTCAAACCAATTAGGATAGATTAAATCTCTTGAAGTATTTGAAAATTTAAAATTTGGTAAGTATAGTTCTGGCCATAAATTTTCTCTTTCATCTAAAAATTCTCTTACATTATGATCATTGAAAGCAAATGCATTATCTAAAGAAATTACTTGAATAATTAGAAAAATAATTAATCCTAAAAAATTTTTAATCATGTCTAATCCATTAATAAGATCTGAAGACCATTTTGTATTATTAGAGCCAGATTCAAAAGAAAAAATAGTAACTAAAAAAGAAGCAATATTATGGTTAAGAAATTGGCTTCATAAGGTTGATTCATCAACTATATATCAAAAAAAAGATTATTCCAATGAGGAATTTCTCGAAGAATTATTAGAAAGTACTTATGAATTAGAAATAAAATTTGGATTCGTTATTAAATGGTTCGCTGTGAGAGTGGAACCTGATTAATTTATAATTTTTTTGTAAATTCCATAAACTATTTGTTTTGCAACTTCTTCAACATCTTCTTTATTAACCTCAACTCTTAAGTCAGCCTGAGAATATAAATTTTTTCTAGATTGAAAAATTTGGTGATATAAATCACTTAAATCTTTTCCCTGTAATAGAGGTCTATTTTCAATATCTTTTTTCAACCTCTCAAGAGCAATCTCTTGCTTTGTGTCAATCCAAATAATAATTCCTTGCCTTAAAACACCCCAGTTTTCTGGTTTAGAAATAATTCCTCCACCAGTAGAAACGATTAAAGAAGGGATTTTAATTGTTTCTTTTAAGCAATTTGTTTCTAGTTCTCGGAATGCTTTTTCTCCATCTTCCTGGAATATTTCATTAATTGTTTTTTTTGCTATCTTCTCTATTAGTTTATCCAGATCAATATACTTATACCTCAATAACTCGGCTAATACTGGACCAGTTTTAGATTTACCACTAGCCATCATACCTATCAAATATATACTTCTTCCTTTAATTATTTTGTTTGTTTTCTCAATAATAGATTTTTCCATACAGACAAAAGAGTATATAAAACCTTAAGATAGTATTATTACAGACATTTATGACTTTTACACATACCAAACCATTACATGGCCAGGGGCGTGAATGCGTCATAACTCGACGTGCCTGTTTTAGTTCGAGTCATCGTTATTGGCTTCCTGAAAAAAGCTCAGAAGATAATTTCTCTCTTTTTGGGAAATGTAGTATAGCTCCAGGACATGGCCATAATTACGAACTTATCGTATCAATGGGGGGCAAACTTGACTCGGATGGAATGGTCCTTAATCTTTCTGATGTAAAACATTCTATTAAGAGTAAGGTCACTGGACAATTAGATTTTCGTTTTTTAAATGACGTATGGCCTGAATTTAATATTCATAGTCAAGAAGGCATTCTTCCAACGACTGAGGCTCTAGTTAAAGTTATCTGGAATCGTTTAAAAGATGAACTACCTCTCACAAGTTTAAGACTTTATGAAAGCCCAACTTTATGGGCAGATTACTATGGAAAAAACATGGAAGCTTTATTAACAATTCAAAGTCATTTTAATGCTGCTCACCGATTAGCAAAAGATGATATTTCTCTTGATGAAAACAAGAAGATTTATGGGAAATGTGCCAGAGTTAATGGACATGGACATAATTATTTTCTCGATGTAACTGTCCGAGGAAAAATTGATCCAAGAACTGGGATGATATGTGATTTACCTTCATTACAAGCAATTATTGATGATCTTATAGTTGAACCGTTTGATCATACTTTCTTAAACAAAGATATCGAATATTTTAAAACTTGCGTCCCAACATGTGAAAATATTGCACTACACATTGCTGATACTCTCTCATCTCCGATTAAAAAAATTGGAACAAATCTGCACAAGATAAAACTTCAAGAGAGCCCAAATAATGCTGCGGAAATTTATGTTGAACAAAGCGTACCAAATTCTTTGCAAAGAAATCTTACTAACTCTTTAGTTGCTTAAGCTTGAATACTCCAAGCATAGCGATCATTATCGCTTCTAGTTTAGATGGAAGGATTGCCTTCCCAAGTGGAGGAGAATCTCATCTTGGAAGTAAGGAAGATAGAAGGATGCTAGATGAAAACTTATCAATAGTTGACGCTACCATTTTTGGATTGGGAACTCTAAAAGCTCATCAAAGTACATATTTAGTAAAAAATCATTGTAAAAATGGCGAAATAAAAATTTCAAAAAATCAACCTATTTCTATAGTCGCCTCCAATAGCAAAAAATTTAAAAAAGATTGGAATTATTTCAATCAACCAATTAAAAGATGGTTAATCAGCTCTAATAAAAAAGATGCAATAGAGAGTAAAGATTTTGATAA
>QCTA01000037.1 GCA_003211335.1 Prochlorococcus sp. AG-670-O11
ATTAAAAGAGATATAGATAAACCTAATCATTATTAGGTACTTTATTTTTCTAAAAAGTAATCATCTAATCTTAAAGAAAATTCTTTTTCCTTACATGGTATTTCCTCAGAATTTAAAAAGATGGATACACTTACAAAATTCTTACCAAAACTAATATTGGGATAGATATTTTTTTCTTTACATAATTCATCTGTTTTTTTCAAAAATATACTAATTTTTTGATACTCTTCAAACTCAAATCTTTTTTCAATTCTTGAAGGAGACTCCCTTTGTTTCCACATTAAGACAAAATTTGCAACAGCAATTAATACTATACATTTATTTGATATTTTTACTAATTATTTTGACAAATAAATTAGTACAAGCAAAACTATAAAAGTCTAATTGGATTCCCAGTAATCAATAATTCCGCCAATAGTTAAATCAGTTTGAACTGCTGGATTAGGGCAAGCAAACCTTGCTGCTGAGCCACTAGCAGTGAAAACCCAATTACCCTCTCTAGCTCCAACAGGATCAACTGCAACAACTTTTTTACCTTTATTATTTTCTAAAATTCTCAAATTCATGTGTCCAAGGCCAGCCACTCTCTGGGTGCAGACCATTCTTCCACATACCTTCATTATTTCCAAAATTTCTACACCTCAATCTGTTTTGGACTATCGGGATCCCAATGATCAATAATTCCAACAATCGTTAAATCACTTGGATATGACTTACTCCCTGCAGCTTCTCTAGCAGCAGAACTACCAACACAAATAACCCAATCACCGGGCTTACATCCCACAGCATCAACGGCAACCTTATTAGAAGAGCCATCTAAAACCACTTGAAGATGCTTATGCTCGAATCCCGGTATTCTATTTGTTGAAACAAGTGGTTTCAATACCTTACAAATAAGCATGATTTAATGGGCCTCCTTTGTTTTTTGATCTAAAGACATTCCAATAATTTGGGCGGAATGAATGTTGTCCCTATCTCTAATAGTAAGACAAGTGTGCAACAACCCTTTATCAACTAAACTTTTATATCTAATTGATATCGCATTATTGACTCTGTAACAATCTTTTGCAGCCCTTTCTTTCGCCCCAGGAACCTTACCAGAATAATCAAATCTTATTACTACGGGAATAGGTAGATCTTGAGAAACATTTAATCCTGTAAAAATCTTTACTCCCACATCCAAGTCAGGAGCACCTTCTTCAACTGTATCAAGATGAGCAAAATACGTTAAATTTCTTAGATGTACCTCTTTGAAACCAATCCCAACACCAATAAACCTTTCAGCATGACCAATATCTTCATAAGAACCTTTATGAAATTTCTTAACGTAATCAATCTGAGAAATATTATTGACTATTAATTTGAAGACAAACTTGTCCAAACCCTTAAGTTGGTCCTTACTAACGCTTCCTGAAATAATCTGACAAATTTCTTTTTCTGCTTCGTCTTTTGAAAAATTTAATGTGGAATTATAGATGTCTAAACTAGAAATAGTATTTTCTAAATCTATCTTGCCGTCACTTGAAGACAAGTGAATCTTTAACGAATCAGTATCAGTATCTAGACCAATTAACATTAGATCTACTGAAGCCCCGCAACAGAAGCTATTTTCAACAGCCTCCTTAAAAGCTAGTAATTTTTCACGACCCTCTTTAGCTGCTAATTTATCATCACTACCATGAGCGGCACATCCCTGATGAGAAGGGTCAACAGAACTAAAATGGTAAGTGACTATTTTTAAATACCTTGTGTCTTCATGGGCTTCATTTGGATTATTTTCTCTATATCTTTTATGTTCAGTTTTTACCCATCTATTCACAGTATTTTCAATATCAAAGAGTGCTCCTGCATGTGATCTTCTTCTAACTGCACTAAATGGAATTCTCATTACATAAGCTACTGAATGAGCTAATCTTCCGTCAGAACAAGGTGTTATGTCTAACAAGTGAATTCCACAATCTAGTAGTTCTGTCTCAAAATTATTTGCGTTAGGACTACCAGAAGACCCCTCTAAAGGGTCATTTTCGAAAAAATTATCGCTTAATTTCTCATGCTGCTTAAAAGCGCACCATGCATATAAGGCCCTCATATCTAGTGGTTTAACCCAAGATTTATCTAAAATATGTGTTGGTAAGTCTATTCCTAAATTTTTATTAGATAAAGATTGAGCTGTATTTATGAAATCCTCATGATGTTGTATACGAGCAATTTCTTTCAAAGTAGGGACAATTCTGTCAAAACTACTTTTTATTTGACTTTCATATTTA
This sequence comes from Prochlorococcus sp. AG-670-O11, assembly GCA_003211335.1. The sequence goes on from QCTA01000037.1 coordinate 2,268, forward strand.
TAAAGTTTTTCATTCTGAGAATTATTAGTTAAGTTATGAGTTTTATCAATATTTCTTAAATTATTTATTTCATTATTCTGTGAATGAACATTTTCTGTAAAGGTTTTCATTGGAGCAGTTGGCCCCAATGTGAAGTTCTTGGCTTTAGCCAGTCCTCTCAAAGGCATTATTTAATTAACCTCTTGCACCACCTGAAAAGGTAACCAGTTGTCCATCACGAGTGTTACCACTAGATCCAGTTATAAGAAAATCAGGTTTTTCTGTCTCATCATTTCTCTTATTATCTACTGGTGGCATAGCTCCCATAAAACCCGCTCTTGATGGATTCCTCTTCCTAGCAGAAACTCCTTCTGTTCCCGTGACTTTATCTCCTCTATCCCAGTCATCACCTGTTATATTACCAGCAGACTGCCCCTCACCAGTTATTCTGGAAGGCTCTTTTTTATCTGAAGGAATATCAATATTTTGACTTTCTTCTTGTTTCATTTTTTGTTTATAAGTCATATTTTTATTAGGTTCAAATCTAAATTGCTCAGTACCCGTGACTTTATCTTCTGCCATATCAAAAGGTCCTGTAATCTTTGAACTATCTTCATACCTATTACCTGTTACTCCTTCTGTATTTTTAGCTGAATATTTTTCTCTTGATGGTGATTTAACAGAAAATTCCTTCCAAGAATTTGAGGCTGACTTCTCTTGATTTGCATAAGCAGCATCTTTTGGTGGTGTTTCGCAATTTGATAAAAACTGATCTCCTCCAATATATGGAGTGCCAGTTAAATTCTTACAAGCACCTTTTCTTGCTCCAGTCATTACTCCACCAATGCCTGGCTGCAATCCAGTTAATCTAGCATTTGAATTATTTCCAGAATTGACTGTCGCTCGAGATTTCATATCATCAGCAATTTCAGCATTGCAATTATCATTAATCTGATCTAAGCCTGCATAAGGAGTTCCTGTTAATACCTTGCATGACCCAGGTTCATCTCCTGTTACAATTTTTGATCTACCTGTCATTGTTCCACTTATCAAATTAGATTTTGAAGAGAGACTCAAACCAACTTTCCTAGCCTCAGGCTGTGGAGTAGATCCGCAGAATTTTTCATATTGCTGAGAACCAATATATTCATCTCCTGTCACATTTTTACAGCTACCATTTTCATTACCTGTTACATAATCAGATCTTCCTACACCAGTTCCTGTAACGTTATTTCCATTTAAAGTGTCATAACTTCCAACTTTTTCAAATGACTTTCCTTTTGGGTTAGGCTCTGATCCCAGATATTGATCGCCAGTCAACTGCTTTCCTGATCCTGATTCATCTCCAGTTACTAAGGATGATCTTCCTGGCAAGGAACCAGATACTTTTAATCCATCAGTTGTTATGCTTTGCTTTACCTTTGCTGGTTTTTTTATTACTTCCCCACAATATTTTTTTGACTGATTAGCAGAAATATATTCTGTTCCAGTTAAGTTTTTACAAGTTCCAGGTTCATCCCCAGTAACTTTTTCAGATCTGCCGACTTCATTACCAGTAACCTTATTTCCGGATGTTGTGGTTGTAACAGAGGCTCTTATAGGTTGTTTATATTTTGGTTTATCTTGACAGAATTGATCAGTCACCTCAGCTCCCATATATTGTGTCCCAGTTACTGTTCTACAGGTACTAGCTTCATTACCTGTTGTTTTCAAAGATCTGTTTGCTTGTGTTCCTGTAACAGTTTGTCCAGAATCTGTTTCACTTTTTCCAACTTTCCAACTTGCATCAGCGATATTTAATTTAGAACCATTTTTGTTTGGACCACACGGCCTACACTTACCATTACCTTGTTTTGATGTAGATCCTGTTTTACTTCTAAGTTCTCTTACCCTTTGAGAAATTTCCCTACTGGACAAATCCGGGTCTCCTCTTCTCGCTAAAGAAGCAGCACTTGTATTTTGTTTTGATGCTGATTTTCCATGTTTAGATTGAGCTTCTCTTCTTGCTAAAACAATATCTCTGCTTGTATTTGTTATAGGTTTTCTCTTTTGATTAATTCTTCTTTTGATATTTTGTTTAACTACTTGATTATCTTGAATAGTATTATTGTGATCTTTTAAGGTCTGAGTTTTTTCGGTTGAAATAACTTTATTATCACTTTTAACATCAGTACGTGTTCTATCTGAAGAATTAATAGCTGATTTACCATGTGTAGACATTGCTTTTCTTCTTTCTATACCAAGTTCTTTACTAGATAATTTTGATGAAGTAGATTTTCTAGCAATTTTATTGGCAGGTATATTAGATTTACTTGGTGGTGTTAAAACTTTTTTATTCGAAGAAATTGCTCCAGTTGAATGTATATCTTGAGATGATCTAACCCTATCTTTAGTGGAAGAAGAATGTAAGGCAGCTTTTTTTCCGCCATCACTCATAGCCTTTCTTCTTTCTAGTGCAATCTCTCTACTGGTTTTTGTTGACATAATCTTCAAATTAGTAACTCTTTAAAAAAACTTTCTCCAATAAAAATTTTAGTTTTAAAAGGAGAAAGATATTGACTGTTAAATAAAAATTTAGCGTCCTTGGAAAACTGCAAAAGCTGTACCTTGACTTTGCGTATAAGCGTCATAACCAATGATTCTTACGTGATGATCAGGGTACGCTCTATGGCATGCCTCTAACTCACTTACAACCAAGTTAAGATCTTTTTCCCCAAAGAAAGGGAGTTTCCAATAAGACCAATAAGTTTGCATACTTCCACTTGGATGTACATGCTCAATAACTGGACTCCATCCTTGAGCAATAATGTAAGCAATTTGGTCGTATATTTCTTCCTGGGTCATCGGTGGTAAAAAACCGAATGTTTCCAGGGTAGCAACTGTTTGATAGTCACCAACTGAGCTCTGGAAAGGCATAATTAAATGATTTGTGAATGATATTCTCGTAAAAACGAGGTTTGAAAAATTGAGGAGAAATAATTTTTCTCCTCTTGTTTGAAATCTGAGTTAGCCTTGAACGTCGAGCTTATCAACGGTATCAAACTCAAACTTGATTTCTTTCCAAGTTTCGAGTGCAATAGCTAATTCAGGACTATGTTTAGCAGCTTCCATTAGAATGTCTCTACTCTCTTTTTCGATTTCGCGACCTGCGTTACGTGCTTTCACACAAGCTTCTAATGCAACACGGTTTGCAGCAGCTCCGGCAGCTGAACCCCATGGATGACCATGAGTTCCTCCTCCGAATTGAAGACAAGAATCATCTCCAAATATTGCAAGCAGTGCTGGCATATGCCAAACGTGGATACCACCAGATGCAACAGCAAAAACTCCAGGCATTGATCCCCAATCTTGATCAAAGAAGTTACCTCTTGATCTATCTTCGGGAACAAATGATTCTCTTAAGTTATCAATGTAACCAAGAGTAGTTTGACGGTCACCTTCTAGTTTTCCAACAACGGTTCCAGTGTGTAACTGATCTCCTCCAGAGAGTCTTAAACATTTCGCTAGAACTCTGAAATGGATACCATGCTTTGGATGTCTATCAATAACAGCATGCATAGCTCTGTGTATATGCAGAAGCATGCCATTTTTACGACACCAGTTTGCAAGGCCAGTATTTGCAGTAAATCCACCAGTTATGTAATCATGCATGATGATAGGCATATCAAGCTCTTTAGCAAACTCTGCGCGTTCGTATAGTTCTTCAGGAGTATTAGCGGTGCAATTTAAATAATGACCTTTTACTTCTCCAGTTTCTTGCTGGGCAAGTTTAACGGCCTCAGCAACGAACTCAAATCTTTCTCTCCAACGTTGGAATGGCTGAGAATTGATATTCTCATCATCTTTAGTTAGATCAAGACCACCTCTTAGGCATTCATAAACAACCCTTCCGTAGTTCTTACCAGACAATCCTAATTTAGGTTTGATGGTACAACCAAGAAGTGGCCTTCCATACTTATTAAGTCGATCTCTTTCAACAACTATTCCGTTAGGTGGTCCACCACAGGTCTTAATAAAAGCAATTGGGAATCTAATATCCTCAAGACGGAGATGTCTTAAGGCTTTAAATCCAAATACGTTACCTACTAAAGAGGTTAGTACGTTTGTAATTGAACCTTCTTCGAAAAGATCTAGAGGGTATGCAATAAATGCATAAAATGCTTCTGGATCACCAGGAACGTCTTCGATTCGATAACAACGGCCTTTGTAAAATTCAAGGTCGGTAAGTAACTCGGACCAAACAGTTGACCAAGTACCAGTAGAAGATTCAGCCGCTACCGCTGCTGCAACTTCTTCTCTTGGGACACCTTCTTGGCCTGTGCATTTGAAACAGGCTAACAAATCAGTGTCAAGGGGGACATATTCAGGAGTCCAGTAGGTATCTCTGTACTCCTTTACCCCAGCGTCATACTTCTTACTCATAAGGATAAATTTAGGTCTATTAAGGGAAATTATTTATTAGCAAAATTAGATTTTGCTTTATTTAATTAGTCCTTTTGACCAAGGAAATCGCCATTACCAAGTGCTGGCTCAACTTCTCTATGAGGGCGAGCAATGATGTGAGCCGCGACAAGACCGTCACCAACTCTCTCACAAGCATCAGCTCCAGCTCTTACTGCTGCGTTAACAGCTCCCGTTTCTCCTCTAACTAAAACTGTGACATAACCGCCACCTACGAATTCACGACCAATAAGACGAACTTCTGCTGCCTTGGTCATTGCGTCTGCTGCTTCGATTGCAGGTACAAGTCCGCGAGTCTCGATCATGCCGAGTGCGATACCCATTGTTTCTGTAGCCATTGCCTACTAATTACTAAATGTGGAATGTTCAATCCGAAGAATGGTCCATAACGTACTGATAAGTCAAGCATTTTTTACTAAATACTCTATTAATGTTTTTTCTATCATTGATAAGTTAAACTTATCACCCTTGCTATTATTGATATGTCAATACTTATCAAAATTAGTTAGTGCATCAAAACATACGGTTGTGTTAATAAAAAATTTACATTATGTTATGCGCGTACGAGACAGGCCCTGTCTATACAGGTGTGGAATGTTCAACCTCTCCTGTCTCTGTATCAAGTTTTAAAGTAAGATAATATTCAGATATTTTTTATATTATTTTGGATTCTTCTTCTGTACTTACTATTGCAAGCGGAAATCAAAAGAAGGTATCTGAAATATTAGAGATGTTAGATGTTCTATCTTTAAAAGTAAAAAAACAACCCGAACATTTAAATGTAGAAGAGACAGGCAAAACCTATTTTGACAACGCTTTTTTAAAAGCAAAAGCAGCTTCTTTAGAGACTAAGACTTGGGCCTTAGCGGATGACTCAGGGCTTGAGGTTGATTATTTAGATGGAAGACCGGGCATATATTCTGCAAGATATGCCAACAATAATGATGAAAAACTTATTAAGTTAATAGGAGAGCTAAGTGATATCCCTTACAGAAGCGCAAAATTTATTAGTTGTATGGTTTTATGTGATCCAGAAGGAAATTTGGTAAAAGATGCAACGGGTATTTGCTGGGGGGAAATTCTTAAAGAACCTAAATATCCTAACGGAGAATTTGAATCTATTTTTTGGGTTAAAGAGGCTAATTGTGTATATGGAGAATTAAGTCATTCTCAATTGAGTAAACTTGGGAGTAGA
>QCTA01000038.1 GCA_003211335.1 Prochlorococcus sp. AG-670-O11
GGGTAATTCATTAGACCTTTATTCAGAAGCTATTTACACTGAAAACAAAATCAGTGTAGAGAATAAAAAAACTAATACTATTTTTATAAAAGATAAAAATACATTAGAAATTTGGGATTTAATACTTGAACGTCTTAGTAAGAGATATGATTCAGCCAATTTTGATGTTGAATTTAATAATTCATCTATCATTTTGTCAGGAATAAAAAAAGAGTTTATTTCACGTCTAATTTGCAAAATGCTTGATGAACTTGATAAATTAATTAAAAATATAAAAGAAAATTATAAAGAAAAAGACTATAAAGAGGACTTTAATTCTCTTATTGAAGAACTAAGGCTTAACACTATATCAAATATAACTGAAAGCTATTTCAGAGTTAAGAAAAATAGCGAATCAATCTCAATAAATGAATATTTTTACAATGAAGTAACCTGCAATGAAAGAGATAAAGAGTCACATGAATCAATAATGTTTATCGAGCCAATAATAAAAAATGAACCCATAGACTATGATGGCAAACTATTACCTCTTTACGAAACAGAATCATTTATTGTTCTAGAAAATATAATATCTAATTGGGTACTAAGAAATTGTAATTTATTAGCCTCTGAAGTATTTAATATTTGTTCAAGTTGGCCGGAATTAAGAACAATACTTATAAATCCTCAATTACAATCTACAAGATCTTTTGAAAGATTTAGAAATAATATCAACAACTATAATAGATGGCACAAAAATATTTATATGCCTATCTATTTATATGAAAGTAAACGGGAATATATTGATATCATTGATTCTAAATTTACAAGATACTATAAAAATGAGAATAGAGAAAAAGAACTAGAAAATTTAGAGTGGTTTCAAAAACAAGTTACTTTATTAGTTGAAATTAGAGATGCAATAGCTCCACAATTAGAAATTGCTGTAAAATATATTGGTAACCTTTTCGTGAATTTCTTAACAAAAGTAGTAGGCAAAGCTATTGGTTTAGTTGGGAAAGGAATCCTACAAGGGTTAGGTAGATCTAGCACTAAATAAATTTCCTTCCTTTAATGAAGTTATTTCAATCAATACTTATCTTAGTAATATTTTTTACATCTTACCCTGTTAATGCAAGTAGAGATACAAATAGCTATGACGGAAATATTTTTCCAATATATGCAGGAAATGGAGCTATAGTTCCTCCTCAAACTACTCTTGAAGAATCATTAAAAAACCAAAGAGTGTCTGTTTTATTTTTTTATCTTGATGACAGCTCTGATAGTAAAGCTATGGCTCCAATAATTTCTGGTTTAGATCTGATTTGGAGAAATAATATTGACTTGATTGCTCTCACAACAGATGAATTACAAGGCGACTCTTCTCAAACAGACTCGAATCAACCTAATTACTATTGGAATGGTTTAATTCCTCAGACTATAATTTTGAATAGCACTGGAGAAGTTATATTTGACAAGAATGGATTGGTTGATATTGATGATTTGAATAAAATTATTGGAGACTTAAAAGGAATAGACATTAATGAGACATCATTCTCAGTTGAAAGCTTTAACGAATACAACAGTATTATCTCAGAAAAAAAAAAAAAAAAAAAAAAAAATGATCTCTAATGAGTTTTTGAAATAACAATCATATGATTATTCTAAAAATTTTTATCTTATTTTTATTTTTAATAATTTTTCTAGATTTATATATTAATAATTTGCCAAAGTCAAATTTATTTTTAATACCTCAAGATTATAAGTTTAGAAATAAAGATAACAATAGTGAAGTAGTTATTGATTTAAAAATAATCAATAAAAGTAAGCATAAAGAAACTATGGTTTCTAATCTAAATCTAGATTTAGATTTCTTTAAATCTATAAATAGTCAATATCTTAAAGATTTTGATTATGAGGAAAGTATTTATATTTATTCTGGAACTATTAAAAAAAACATAAATAATTATTGGCCAACAACGATTATAAAAGCAAATTCAGAACTATCAATACAAGTAATTTTAAAATTTAAAAATAGGGATTTAAAAAACAAAATCAAATATATTTGGTTAAAGGTTTTTTGGGAAAATTACGGTCATTTCGGAATTACTAAAAAAGAAGACGGGTTATTAGTGAATTTGAATCGTCATAATAAAAAAGAACTAATTGAAATTCCTTTAAAACATGGATATAAAGCTATAGCTGTTAAAACTGATTTACTTGGCTCATTTGATAATCCAATTGAAACTGTCATGAATTACTGTAAGAATATCGCAAGCAAGAAAGATATTTTAACAATAGGTGAGACACCACTAGCAATTATGCAAGGAAGATATATTGCGCCTCAAAATTTAGAATATAATATCTTTTCTAAAATATTATGTTATTTTTTCCATCCTACAAGTAGTCTTGCTACAGCTTGTGGGATGCAATTACTTATCGATAAAATAGGTGTTACTCGGATAACCTTTTCATTGATTTTAGGTTTTTTGTTTAAATGTATTGGGGTCAAAGGGATATTTTATAGATTAACTGGTTTTGAATCTTCACTAATTGATGACATCAGTGGAACAGTTGTTCCATACGATAAAAGCATAGTTATGGGTCCAATAAATACGAAATTGTTTTGCGATAAATTATCAAAACAGCTTGAAGTAGAAGTAGCAGTGGTTGATGTAAATGATCTTGGTGGTGTAAAAATATTAGCCAGTTCAAATAATTCAGTTAATAATATACTCAAAGAAATCTTAAAGGTTAATCCAGCAGGCAATTCTGACGAAAAAACACCTATAGTATTAATAAGGAATAATGAATAAATGAAACAAAATTCAAATCATATTTTGAATTCTAATAAGGATAAAAAGGTTACCTTTGAGGAGCTTCATATTCGCCATTTAAATCTATTAATAGATTTAAGAAGTGAAAAGTTAAATAATTGTTTTTTAAAAATGGCACTTATAAACACTTTTGATGACTTAAAAATTTTTTTAAATAATTTAAAAAAAAACAAGCATAAGTGTATTATTGCTATAGAGGGGAAAAAAATTGTAGGTTATTTAAATATATTTCCTTTAAACTCTAAGGGTACGTGTTTAAGGATATCGAAGCCAAATTTAACAACTATAAGGTCGTCCATAACAGAAAAAAATTTGAATCTGGGATTGATAAAGAAATCAATCTCTATTACAGATATAAAAACTTCAAGCTGGGTAATAAATTCTAATAATGAAAATGATTACCTTATTTCAAGTGCAAGAGAATTGGGGTTTCAACCATTACAGAAGGTAAAACTCTGGAGTAAAAATAATATTAATAAGTCTATTAAACATAAAAATGAGAATTATTATTCTGTAGATGGATTTCAAGCAATTAACAAATTAAATTTGATAAATGTACTTAATTTTATACGTTCAAATCAATCTCCATTGATAAGGACTATATTAGATCTTGATCAAAAAGATATTTACAATAGAAATGATTCTAATAGTGGTGTGATAATTTACAATAATTCTGTTTTATGCACAATTTTAAAAGATATAAATTTTCAAGATAGTAAAATTTATACATTAACGATTGGTAAGAGTTGGGACGATAGATTAAGTCCTATTTTAGGAAATATTCTTAATAAATTTTTTGAAAAATCTCCTTATTCCACAATTAAGACTTATGAAGAAAATACTGAATTAAATTCATATTTAGAGGATTCTGGATTTAAAGATAATTACCAAGAAATTATCCTTGTCAGAAATACTATTGTTAGGAATGAATCTAAGCAGATTAATAAACTAAATCAATCATTAGAATCAATTTTTGAAAAGTTAAATCCACAAGGTAACGCTTACCCGTCCCCATTACCTTTGAAGTCTAAGTGAAATATTGCAAGCCCAAATCTAAGTCAATATTAAGTTTAGATGTTGGGATAAAAAGAATAGGATTAGCATATTGTGACTCACTTTTTATTACGGTAAATATTCTTCCTGCAGTAAAGAGAGAAAGAAATAATAACGAAATAACTACTATTAAAAATCACATTAAAAAACTTAATTTAACTGGTTTTATCGTTGGTTTACCACTTGACGAGGCGGGGGAAATGACATCGCAAGCTTTTGATTGCAAAACTTATGGTGAAACTCTTTTTAATGAATTAAAACTTCCTTATTCCTTCGTTAATGAGCATAGCTCAACATGGGAATCGGCCAATAGATTTGGTGTAAAGAAAGATAAATCTGGACTTATTGATAGCTTATCTGCCAAAATAATTCTTGAGCAATGGATTCAGGAAGGTCCTGAGTTAAAAAAATTAGTGGGTAATAAACAAATATAATATTAGTATAAATCTATATAAGTAACATCAAAAATGAAAGATTATAAATCCGAAGATAATTATGAGGCTCAGACACTTATTTTAAATGATTCAAATGGTAACGAACTATTTTGTTATCTTGAACAAATAGTGAAGGTTGAAGAAAAAGAATATGCATTATTAACACCCGTCGATACACCAGTCAGTTTGTTTAAAATTAATGAAAAAGATGAACCAGAATTAATTGAAAAAATTCAGAAAAACGAACAAGTCTTAAAGAATGCTGATGCAGTTCTTCAAGAACATGATCTAAAACTTATAAGATCTGCAGTTACATTAACCGTATCTGGGGAACTCGAAGAACCAATTTATGATGAGCTAGAAGAAGATGGGATAGAAGAGGACAGTGAGACATATGAATTACTCGTAAGTTTTAATTTATTGGAGCAAGAATATGGATTATATATACCTCTAGATCCTTTTTTTATCGTTGGAAAACTTCGGGGTCAAGGGGCATTATTAATTGAGGATGATGAGTTTGATAAAGTTCAACCTTTAATTGAATCTGAGTTAGAGAAGAGTAGTTTGTAAATTAATGAGTTCTCTTATAAATGTCCATTGGGACTCTAAATTACCTATATATGAAATATCTCATCTAAAACTTCAAAATAAAGGAATTAAAAGCTTATTAATAGATGTTGATGGTACATTATTAAGTCGCCAATCAAATATAGTTCCAACAAATGTAAAAAATTGGATAATAGAATCTAAAAAGTTATTCTCTTTGTACTTAATAAGTAATAATCCCTCTAATGAACGAATTAGAAAGATCGCTAAGGAATTAAATATCAGATATAAATCAAACGCACTAAAACCAAGAAAAAAAATTACTTTGGATGTAATTTCAGAAATGAATGAGGACTCAAAAAATATTGCAATAATTGGAGATAGAATTTTTACGGATATTATAGTAGGAAATAGATGTAATATTCAGACAATATTAGTTAAACGATTAAGCAAAAATGGATTACCAATGAAAATAAATCTAACATTAATCCTAGAAAAAATGATTTCTAATTTCTTAAAATGAAAACATGGGTGGTAAAAATTGGTACTAGTATTCTCAGAGGAAATGAGGATCAATCTACAGAACAAGTAATAGAAACTTTATGTGAATCCCTTACAAGTTTTATTTTAAAAGGCAATAAAGTCATACTCGTAACAAGTGGCGCAGTTGGATTAGGATGTAAAAAATTAAATTTGAATACAAGACCAAAGGAACTTAGTACACTACAAGCTGTGGCTGCAGTAGGACAAGTTAATTTAATGACTTTATATGAAAAGAAAATGAAAAAGCTAGGCCATAATATAGCTCAAATACTAATAACAAAAACTGATTTTGATTCGCGTGAATCCTTCAATAATGCTTCAAAAACATTTAAAAAGTTAATTGATCTTGATGTCATACCTATAGTCAATGAGAATGATTCTATTGCCAATGAAGAGCTTAAATATGGAGACAATGATACTCTTTCTGCTTTAGTTGCTTTAGCAATAAATGCCAATAAGCTAATTTTATTGACTGATATAGAAAATTTATATTCTAAAGACCCAAGAAATAATGAAGATGCTCTTCCAATAAAAGAAGTTAATAGTAATGAATTAAAGATTATAAAAGATAAAAACATTAAAAATTATAATAACGAATGGGGGACAGGTGGTATTACAACAAAATTAATTGCTGCTGAAATAGCCACAAAAGGAGGTGTCGTAGTTCAATTAGTCGATGGCAGAACTGAAAAAAATTTAAGAAATATTTTCAATGATAAGAAAATAGGCACAATATTTCATCCTGTAGATAAACCAGTAGGCAATAAAAAAAGTTGGTTATCTCATGCTATTAAAACAGTTGGACAAATAACATTAGATGAAGGTGCTTGTCTGGCAATTGAGCAAAAAGGTGCATCTCTTCTAGTCGTAGGAGTTAAAGAGGTAGAGGGAGATTTTACTGTTAATCAGGCTGTTAGAATTGTAAATACTAATAAGAAAGAAGTTGCAAAAGGTTTAACATCAATGAGTAGTGATTCTCTAAAAAGAATCTTAAATAAAAAAGAAAACATTAGTTCATCAATGATCGTTGTTCATAGGGATGTTCTTGCTCTTACCTAAAAAAAAATAGAAAAATGTTATTAAGTAAATTAGTTGATCTCATAAAGAGTGGAGATTCAAAATTTATCAAAGCAAACATTTTCGAAAATATAGATATAGAAAAAGCTGCTTCTTTAGATATTGCATCAAAAAATCAAATATCCTTTTTAGAAGAAAACAATATATTAAAAGATAATTTAGGAAAAACTTGTGCATCAGCAATTATTACATCCAATAATAGTGAAATATTAGGTTTACTAGAGTCACTTAATATTTCAAATATAGTTGTCGAGAATCCTAGAATTGCATTTGCAGAAGTATTAAATTATCTATATGAAGAAATTAATTTCAACCCAGGTATTGATGATTCAGCTGTTATCAAAAAATCTGCGAAAATAGGAGAAAATTGTTATTTAGGACCTAATGTATATATTGGCGAAAATTCAATTATTGGAGATAATAATAAAATTTTTCCTGGTACAACTATTTTAGGAAATGTAAGATTAGGAAATAATAATGTAATTCATCCAAATTGTGTGATTTATGAAAATACAAGCATTGAAAATAATTGTGTAATAAATTCGAATACTGTTATAGGTTCTGAAGGGTTTGGTTTTATTCCCCAAGATGGCAAGTGGATTAAAATGCCTCAAAAAGGTACTGTAATAATAAAGAGCTTTGTAGAAATCGGAACAAACTGTTGTATTGATAGGCCATCTGTCGGTAATACATTTGTAGGTGAAGGAACTAAAATGGATAACTTAGTTCAAATAGGTCATGGAGTTAAAATAGGGGAAAATTGTGCATTTGCTGCACAAGTTGGAATAGCAGGTGGTGCTGTGATTGGGAATGGGGTAATCTTAGCTGGGCAAGTAGGGGTTAATAATAGAGTGAGAGTTGGGAACAATGTTATAGCTAGTTCAAAATGTGGGATCCATTGTGATATAGAAGATGGAGAAGTTGTCAGCGGCTTCCCAGCTATGAAAAATAAATCTTGGTTAAGGAGTTCAAGTGTTTTTAAAAAATTACCTGAATTAGCAAAAAAGCTTAGACAACTAGACAAGAAATAAATTATTCTTTTAATAAATCAAAAACTAAATGAATAGATATAAAGTTGTTCTACTTTCTGGAGATGGTATAGGGCCAGAAATATCAGAAATTTCAATAAACATTTTAAAAAAACTATCTAAAAAATATGATTTTGATATTGAGATTAAAGAAGAATATTTTGGTGGAATAGCTTATGAAAAGCATAACGATCCAGCACCTAAAGAAACATTAGATCAATGTAAAGCTTGTGATGCAGTACTTTTG
>QCTA01000039.1 GCA_003211335.1 Prochlorococcus sp. AG-670-O11
TTATAATCTTTTTTAATTGTTTCTCCCTACTTTTAGCCTGTGTACTTCTTGTCGCACTAGCGCGAAATCTTTCAATATATTTTCTTTGTATTTCAATTTCTTTTTGCTGCAACTCAAAAGCTTTATTTTGAGATTCTTCATTTAAAGACTTTTGCTCAACAAAAAAAGAATAATTCCCATTATAAGTTTCAGAAATTCCTCTTTCTATAAAAATAATCTTTTTACATAATTTATCCAAGAAATATCTATCATGACTAATTAATATGATTGCTATTTTTAAAGAAACTAAATATTCCTCTAGCCAAAAAATTGTTTCTAAATCTAGATGATTAGTTGGCTCATCTAGTAAAAGTAAATCAGGTTTTTGCAAAATAATTTTCCCAAGAGCTACTTTCATTTGCCAACCTCCTGAAAAATTACCTACTAATTTGTCTGCATCTTCCTTAGAAAATCCTAGTTTTGGAAGCATCTTCTCTACTTCTGCTTGCATTTGATAGCCACCTAAAACTTCAAACTTTTCTTGATATTTTGCTAGTTTATTTACGAGATGATTTAGTTTTTCAGAATCTTTACTAGATTCCAAAAGTTTCATTTCATTTTCAATCTCTAGAAGTTTATTTGAAACTAATTGAATATCTTTAAAAGAACTTTCTAGCTCCTCTCTGACTGTTCGACTTAAATTACAATCCAATTCTTGTTTTAAGTGGGAAATTTTAGGGCTTCCTTCTTTAAGAACTTGTCCACTAGTTTGATCTTCGTCTCCAATTAATATTTTAAACTGAGTTGATTTACCTGCCCCATTAGAGCCAACTAATCCTATCTTTTCTCCCTTCCTAATCTCCCAATTAATATTTTTCAAAACAACATCTGTAGAATAAATTTTGCTTACGTTATCAAATCTAATCACTTTAAAAAATTGAATTTACAAACTTAGAGACTTTTTTACCAAAAAAAATTTTGTGGAATAAAATTATGTTATGAAAAGAATAGAACAAATCGTAGTAATTTTCATAGCTGCAGCATTAGCTATTCCAAGTTATTGGTTTTTTTGGACATTAGCTGGTGGTGGTGGTTACAACAAAAGAATAATACCAGTTACCAAAGAAGGTAACACTACTCAAGACTCTTTACTAAAGACCACCTCGAGCTTTAATCAACCATAATTTAGTGGCTTCATCATCCACGGTCGACAAATACTCTATAACCTCCTCTTTTGTAACATTAATATCTACTTCTTTACCAATCTCACAAATTTTTTCAAGAGCTGATTTTGGATTATTAAGAGCCATCAAAAACAAACTTTGTTTTTTTCTAGAATCATTGGCTATTAAATCATAAAGTTTCTCTACATTACTAGTCATCAGTTTCCATTAATTCATATCAATAGATTATCCCCTCAAGCTGCATTTTTATCATTGTATTTATTTATAGATAAATCATGATCAGTATCTTCTATTTCTTTAGCCGAGGCATCTGCCATACTTCTTGCATCTAGACACAGAACCTTTCTGAGCTTTGCAAAATTTGCCGCATGAGATATTCTTCCATCTTTCTGAGCATAATATTCAGAACGCTGAAGAATTTGATGCAGGTGTGTCAATAAATATGGACTGATTACTGCAGATACCAATACATCACTATTTTCATTATTTAAAGACTCAGACTGTATTAATTTTTTTTTCTTTTTATCAATTGTTGATCTTTGAGAAGAATCAAGTTTGCTTGAATTTTTCATAATTTACACAAGGAACTAATTTATCAAAGGCTTATATATATCCTTACTAATAATATACACAAAGATACTATCCTTGACTAACTGTGTATACTTATAAGTAACAGTTATTCAGTTTAACTAATGGCAACCCGCCAAAACTCAACTAATGGGAAGCCAAAATCCCCTAGAATACAAGTAGTCATTCCAGAATTAATTTGTGAACAACTAAATATTTTAGCGGAGAATGAATCAAGAACTGTCAGCAACATGGCAAAGGTATTGATTCAGGAAGGAATTAAAAATTATTTCGAAAGAGAGGCAAAATCACATAACTCAAAAACTAAAATTGATACCGATAAGTTTAGAGATTCATTAGAAAGACAAAGTATTAAAAGATTAAAAGGAGCTCCTCAAAGGATTAGATATACCAAAAAATCAGAGAATGAGTAATTAATTTTGAGGTAATTTTTGCAAATCTAAAGTTTTCCCCATCACTACCAAAATATTTCCTCTCTCAAGAATATATTTTGCAGGAGGATTTACTGTTAATTCTTCTGGAGCTCCAGCAGCAAGAACGTTAACTAAATAATTTTTTCTTAAATTTAAATCTCTCAACGATCTACCGATAAATTGCTCTGGAACTGTTATTTCATCTATACCAGTTTGATTATCTAACTCTAATCTTTCAATCAGATTGGGTCTAACAAGTTCTAAGCCTAATCTTTCACCTTGCATTCTCGAAGGGAAAACAACCTTATCAGCACCTACTCTTTTTAACATCTTTTCATGTAAATCGCTCGTAGCTCTTGCAATTACTCTTTTTACTTTTGTTCCTTCACTATCCTTAGCAATAAGAGTTGTAGTAATACTAGCTTCAATTGGCTCACTAATACCAACCACAACTGTATTCATCTCTAAAATTCCTGATTCCTTCATTGATTCTTCATCAGTACAATCTATTACTCTTGCCTCAATAGAAGGTTCTAATTGTCTTAAATCATCAATAGCCTTCTCAGAGGAATCTGCAGCTAAGACATCTACGCCATTATTTATAAGTTCTCTACAAACAGCAGTTCCAAATCTACCAACTCCTACAACTGCAAAAGTTAGAGCTTCCTCTTCTTTTTGTGGAGACCATTGCCACCAATCAGCCATAATAAATTTTAGTAAAGACTAAACATAAAGATCAGCTTTAGGGTAGCCAATTCTTTTCTGTCTTTCTATTCTACTCTTATATAGAGCCTGCCAAACAGCACTTAAAAGCAAAAGGATCCCAAGTCTTCCAACAAACATGCCAATTATTAGAATAAATTGACCAAAATGATTTAACTTAACTGTTAAACCAATATCAAAACCTACTGTTGCGAATGCAGAAATACAAGTGAAAAGTATCTCTAGAAATGTAAATGATTCTTTTTTAATAAAAGTATTAGTAGTACTTAACAACATCGCCATCAACAGAACAAATAGTAAAGAACCAACAGTTATTCCTACGGCTTTCAAAATAACTTTATCTGAAATTAATCTATTACTAATAATCACATCTTTTTGTCCTCTTAAAGTTGATCTAGTTGCTGCCATTAAAGCAATAAAAGTTGTAGTTTTTATTCCTCCACCAGTACCACCGGTACTTGCTCCAATAAACATCAATGTCATCAATAGTAAAAGACCAGTATCTGAGATTGAATTTAAAGAAATTGGGAAATTTGTAAATCCCGCCGTTCTTGCGCTTACAGTTTCAAAAATGGATGATAAAATTTTCTCAAAAAAACTTAGATCACTAAAAAATTTACTATTTAATAACGTCTCTGTTATGAAAAAACCCAATGATCCAAAAATTATTAAGGAAAAACTTGTCCTAATAACTAATCTAGAATGAAGACTCAATTTTTTATATGAAAGATTTTTCCTATTACTCCATAGATCGTCAATTACTCTCCAACCAAGTCCTCCCATAACAATTAAAAAAATAAATACAATATTTACAACCAAATTAGATCGATAATCTTGGAGACTATTAGACCATAAAGAAAAACCTGCATTGTTATAAGCAGAAATACTATGAAAAATTGCGGACCAAAGTCTTTCCCAATTATTTTGAATTTCTACAAATCCAAAAAAATATAACACTATAGCTCCAAAGGAAATGATAGAAGTGGCAGTAATAGCAATACTTTGAAAAGTTATACCAATTCCACCAACTCCAAATTCATCAAGAGTTTTACCTTTATCTAATCTAGTTCTGAGTTGAGTCCCTTTGACAACAAATCCTTGTAAAAAGGTAGTAATAGCCATTAAGCCTAAACCACCTGACAAAAGCATTAATGCCAAGAAAATCTGTCCAAAAATATTTAAATCATCTCCTACATCAATGATATTTAAACCTGTCACAGTTATGGCAGAAGTAGATGTAAAAAATGCTTCCCACAAACCCACATCTGATGAAGAACATAATGGAGAACTTAAAATTAAAGTACCAAAAAAAATAATCATTAATCCTGTAACAATTGTAAATTGCGGTACAGATAACTTTCTATATACTTCTTTTAATTTATAAATAGTTTTGTTTATCTTCACTTTCTAATTTATTTAAAATTTAAAATTATCAAGGCTGGTACAGTCAATGACATTATAAGTGTTAAACCCGCACCATATTTTGCAATATCAAAAAATCTATATCTTCCAGGTCCGTACACCATTAGATTTGTTTGATAACCCATTGGAGTTAAGAAAGATTGACTTGCACCGAATAATACAAGCATTATTAAGGCATTTGGTGAGATACCTAAAACACTTGAAAACTGAATAGCTACAGGTAGTATCAGAGCTACAGAAGCAGCATTACTTATAAATTGCGTAAGTATTACAGTCGCTGCAAAAATTACTATTAAAGCAAAATAAAGTGGCATTCCATTTAAAACAAACTCCAAATTTATCGCTATTAAATCGGCCAATCCAGTGACTTGCATAGCTACACTGAAACTTGATAATGAACCTAACAACAAAATAATATCGAGCCTAATGGATCTTTGAATTTCTGCAGGACGCAAACATCCAAAAGCAACCATCGCTATAACTGCTAAAAGAACTGATCCTACTAATGGAATATTAGTTAAAGAAGGCAAAAGAACCATACCTATTGCTATTGCAATAGCAATAGGCTTTCTAATTAAAACTGGTAAATCATCTTCAAATTGGTCCAAAATTAATAAGTCATTACTTGCTTGCAGTCCTCTTATTGAGTCTAGAGGTGCCTGAAGTAATAAAACATCTCCTGCTCTTAAAACAGCTTGACCTAATCTTTCCTGAACAGTTTGCTGTCCTCGTCTAAGGGCTAAAACTGTTGCATTATGGCGTTGCCTAAATCTTAGTTCTCTCAAACTTGCTCCTGCTAAAGTTGATCCTGCAGGTAGCAAAGCCTCAAAAGTTTTAGTGCCTTCCTCATTAGAAAGAAGATTATTACCACCAAAAGATCTCTTGTTTTCAGCCAATAAAATTGTATGCTCTTGTTGTAATCGCAATAAATCTGCCCTCGTAACACGAACTATCAACCTATCTTCAGGCTCAAATTTGCGATCGGCAAGAGGAGGTAGTATTACTTTTCCGTTTCTTTGCAACTCAAGAACATCAACATCAAATCTTCTTTGTAATCTACTATTTCTTACTGATTGGCCAACTAATTCAGATGAAGAGGGAATTGTAACTTCCGTAAAATAAATATTCATATTACCGTTTTTAATAAAATCTTTATTTCTTCCTCTATCAGGCAAAAGAATATCAGAGATTAAGATCATATATGTTGTACCTATTAACCAAACTGGAATCCCTATTGAAGTCAAACTAAATAATTCAAGAGAGCCGTAGCCTAATTGCTGACTAATATCACTTACTAGAAGATTTACCGAGCTACCTAATAATGTAAGTGTTCCTCCTAATAAAGTCGCAAAAGATAAAGGTAAAAGGACTTTAGAAGGCGAAATATTTCGACGTTCACACCAGCCTTCAATTAAAGGCAAAAGAGATGCTACAACTGGCGTATTTGGAACTATCCCAGATATGGGAGCTATTAAAAAAGTTATAAGTGAAATTAATTTTCTAGGAGTTTTAATATTTTCAGAGGAGATAAGCTCCCTAACTCTGTCTAACGCACCACTTTTAAATAATGCAGATGACACTGCAAATAAACCCATCAAAGTTATTAATGATGGGCTGCCAAATCCAGCTAAGGCTTTTTCAGGGGTTAGAACTCCAGTTACGATAAATATTCCAACACATAATAAACCAGTTAATTCAGGGGCTATAGTATTTCTTATAAATAAAATTAATGACAGAAATAAAACTAATACTGTTATTAGTGCATCTAAATTATTACTAAAATAAGAAATTAGATTCATATCAAACTTATTTAACTCAATATACCTATAAACAATATTCCAAAAAAGTTTAAACTAAATTATGGTCTTTTATTCATAAATTTATTTATAGTAAATTTTTTTTTAAATAACCAAGAGGTTGTAGATTTTATACTTTTAATAATATCAGGCATTTTTGAAGCATATATCAATCTTCTTGCCTCAAATGCTAATTTCCCTGATAATGTTATACCTAAAGCAGAAATAGAAGCTTCACCAATTCCTAAACTAATCATTTCACCATTATCTTGAAAATCAAAAGGTAGAAGATCTTTTTCTTGTAAGATTTGTTCAATATTTTTAGCGAGATGATTTCCTTGTTGCATCGCAACTTGAGCTGTCAAAGGTAAATCCTCCATACCTTGAATAATTGCAATATCTCCAATAGCAAAAGAATTTACACAATTATTTATCTGGAATTTATCATTTACTAAAATTCTTCCGTTATTTTTTGTTACTTGTTCGTCAATATAGGGCAGGTTAGGTTTGACACCAGCAGTCCAAATTACAACATCTTGATCTAAATCTTTAATCTCAGAATTATTTAATATAGTGATTTTTTGAGCTGAAATTTCTTGAACAGTTGAATTTAAATGAACATTTATTTTTCTTCTTTCGAGAGCTTTCTCAGCTTCTTCTCTATTAAAAATCTTATTTTGACCTAAAATCTCATTGGATCTTTCAACAATACTTATATCAAATTTATCTTTATATATATCGTTTATTTTACATGCAATCTCTACCCCAGAAGGACCAGCTCCGATTACAAATAAATTTTTCTTTATATTGTTATACTGGAATCCTTTTAGATAAGACTTTAACTTTCTAAGATCATCTAAATTATTAAAAAAATAAC
>QCTA01000040.1 GCA_003211335.1 Prochlorococcus sp. AG-670-O11
AAAGGCTGTAACTGCGAGATGTGATCAGATTAAAAAACAAATGGATGAAACAGATTCTTCTTACGATAAAGAAAAACTTCAAGAACGCCTAGCTAAGCTTGCTGGAGGTGTTGCAGTTATCAAAGTTGGAGCAGCTACTGAAACTGAAATGAAGGATAAAAAACTTCGTTTAGAGGATGCTATTAATGCAACAAAGGCTGCAGTTGAAGAAGGAATTGTTCCAGGAGGCGGAACAACTCTCGCTCACTTGGCCCCAATTCTGAAGGAATGGGCGGAAAAAGCTTTATCTGGTGAGGAATTAATAGGAGCTAACATTGTAGAAGCTTCATTAACAGCCCCTCTTATGAGAATTGCTGAGAATGCAGGTTCAAACGGAGCTGTAATTGCAGAAAATGTTAAATCAAAACCATTTAATGATGGATTTAATGCAGCTACTGGAGAGTATGTAGATATGTCTTCTGCTGGAATAGTTGATCCTGCAAAAGTTACTCGTTCAGGGTTACAGAATGCAGCATCTATAGCAGGCATGGTTCTTACTACTGAATGCATAGTCGCTGATTTGCCAGAGAAAAAAGATGCAGCACCTGCGGGAGCTCCAGGAATGGGAGGAGACTTTGACTACTAAATAATCAAAGTTTTTAATTTAAAAGGGATTGTTTTCACAATCCCTTTTTTTTATTTTTTAAATATAGTGATATTAGATGATTCTATATCCAACCTGCACTAAGAATGATTGCAAGAGATAAAAATATAATCAAAATAGTCCAAGTTATTTTGTTTAGTGATGCTTCAGCACTGCTAGCGCTAGTAAACATTGAGCTACCACTAGCTGCTATACCTCCCATACCATCTCCTTTGGGACTATGGAGTAAAACTAAAAGTATTAGTAGGATTCCAGAACCAATCCATATCCAAGTAAATATTTGACTCATATTTTGAATTTGTTATGTATTTAATTTAAACATGTTGAACGACTTTATTAAATCCTTTTAATTCAATTTCTTTAATAAGTGATTTTCCTGTCATCTCTTTTGGAATAGGAAGATTTAATAGTTGCAATAAAGTTGGAGCAATATCTGCTAATCCAGCATTGTCTCTCAAATAAATTTCATTTCCCATATTTGGAATTTTTCTTTTCTCACCTTCAATAAAAATCAACGGGACTTTATTAATAGTGTGAGCTGTCCAAGGCTCTCCATCAGGACCTTTCATTAGTTCAGCGTTGCCGTGATCTGCAGTGATGAGTATACTACCCCCCATTTCTCCTGTGGCATTAACTATCTTACCTATACATCTATCAACAGTTTCAATAGCTTTTATAGCTGCTCCCATATTACCTGTATGTCCAACCATATCAGGATTTGCAAAATTTATAACCACAAAAGAATACTGTCCAGTTTTTATAGCATTAGAGCAACTAATAGTTAATTCTTCAGCAGACATTTCTGGAGCCATATCATAAGTTGAGACTCTTGGTGAAGGAATTAAATGTCTTTGTTCTCCTGGTGATGGGACTTCTACCCCTCCATTGAAAAAATAAGTAACGTGAGGATATTTCTCGGTCTCTGCTGTCCTGTATTGCTTAAGTCCATTCTCAGAGACTATTTGACCAATAAAATTGTTGAGAGATTCAGGAGGAAATGCTACTTTAACTGGTAAATTTTCTTCATATTGAGTGAAAGTTAATATATCTACATCAGGGATGCTTTTTCTTTTGAAATTATCAAATTCTTTTGATGAAAGAGCCTTTATTATTTGTCTGGCTCTATCTGGACGAAAATTAAAACAAATTAAACTATCTTCATCTTTTAAAAAGTTTTTTGATATTCTTATAGGCTCTAAGAATTCATCTGTAATATTTGAGCTATAACTTTTATTTAAATAATCTTTAGGAGAAATATCTGTCACTTTGCCATTTGGATCAGTCAAATTTAAATAAGCTTTTTCTGTTCTTTCCCATAATAAATTTCTGTCCATTATCCAATATCTGCCGCAAATAGATGCTATTTCTCCTACTTTAAATTTTTTTATGCAATCTTCTATTTGGCTTATGTATTTATAAGCACTTTTTGCTGGAGTATCTCTGCCATCGGTAATAATGTGAATAGCTAATTTTTCTATAGATTCTTCAGAAGCCCATTTTATTAATCCTAATAAGTGATCAATGTGGCTGTGAACGCCTCCATCCGAACATAAACCGGTGATGTGTAAGGTACCTTTTCTCTTTTTAATTGAATTAGCTATTCCCTTTAATTCAAGTACTTGGGGTAATTGGTTATTTTCAACAACATTTGTAATTCTTACAAGTTCTTGTTGAATGATTCTTCCTGATCCAATTGTTAGGTGACCTACTTCAGAATTACCCATTTGACCATTGGGCAAACCGACATCTGCTCCGCTTGCATTAATAAGAGTGTGAGGATAAGCATGCCATAAAGAATCCATTACAGGAGTATTGGCACTTTTGATAGCATTATCCAAAGTGTCTTCGCGATGACCCCATCCGTCAAGAATTGCGAGAACGACCGGACTCTCTGGTGCTTTTATTTTATTTATATTCTTGCTTCTGATCTTAGACATCTCTTAATTAAAATCCAGGTTTTAAAGAAGTAATCTTCAATTTAGCCGTAAAAGTGGTTCCATACAATTTATATTTAATTTAGTTAGCTTTTGCTAATTTATTAGATATTGAATATATTAATTTTTTAGATGAATTATGTTGAATCCTGATAAAAGAATCATAATATTAACTGAAGATGAGTTAAAAAAAACTTTTTCTCGCCTAACTTTTGAAATTATAGAAAAGATCCCAGATTTGGAAAATCTCCTATTGGTTGGCATCCCAACGAGAGGAGTTAATCTCGCTGAAGTTTTGAGAAAAGAAATGTTTGATAAAACAGGAGTGAACGTAAAGAAAGGAATAATTGATCCGACTTTTTATAGAGATGATCAAAATAGAGTTGGAACTCGTCTAATTGAAGCAACTGATTTTCCTACCTCTATAGAAAAAAAAGATATTGTTTTAATTGATGATGTTATCTATACAGGAAGGACAATTAGAGCTGCCATTGATGCTCTTCTTTTATGGGGGAGACCGAAAAGGATAATGTTATTAGTAATGATTGATAGAGGACATAGAGAGTTACCAATTCAGCCTGATTTTTGTGGCAGAAAAGTTCCGACTAGCAAAAAGGAAACTGTTTATTTATGCCTTAAACAAGTTGATGGTGAAGAGGGCATCTTCTTGGCTAGTTAAAGTTTAAAAGATATTTCCCAAATCAAATTCGCCTAATTCTTTTTCATTAATATCTAGATATCTTAGATAAAGAGTGGAATCTTCTTTAATACTAAAATAAAGTTTTAAGCAATCCTCTCCAATTTTGCAACCATTTTTCAAGCTTATTTTTAAGGGTTTATTATTCCATTTAAGAACCTCTTCTTCATTTTGAAATTTTGATAACTTTGGTAACCCATTCTCAAAAATTACATCAAAATTTCTTTTCGTTTTGGTTTCTCCAACAATAATCTCGAAAATGTTTTGATCATCTTTACTTGCTTGAAGAATCAACTCAAATGGTTTTTCTGTAGGCCATGTTTGGCCCTTATAAAAAATTTGATGCCAGAAATGTTTTTGTTCTCTTTTATTAAATAACCTTATGGATATACCTTTAATAAGAATATCTTTAATCTTAACTCCCGGAGTCATAGCCAGAGCTCCTATTGCTACTGATTCAATCGGAGGTGGAGAATTTATTTGAATTCCTGAAATCTTATTACCGATCCATTCCTTTAGTAATGGAATTTGTGTTCCTCCTCCAACCAAAATTACAGAGTTGAAATCATTTGTTGTAAAAAATTTCCCTCTAGCTTCATTTAATAGATCTTTAAGTAAAGAATCCAAGTGATTTAAAAGATTATTGTCCATCAATATCTTTTCAAAAATTTCTTTACTTATAAAAAATTCTTTTTCTTCATTCTCTTCTGTAAAAAATGTGATATTGTACTTTCTCTCATCTTCAATTTCTGGCCCACTCAGCTTACATTTTAGTCTTTCTGCTATTGAAAGATTTCTCTCATCTTGATTTGATGGTAAAAAGTAATTAACAATCCATTGATCTATATCTTTCCCTCCTATTTTTGACCCCGATTTGCTGATTATTTCAGCACATCTGATTTTTTGTTTTGATATTGAACTCACATTTTTTCCTTTAAACTTCAAAAGTTCTGCAATAGGAGCGGATTTACCTTCACCACCTTGGGTTTTGATTACACTCATGTCTATGGTACTCCCGCCAATATCGATAATCATAATTATTGATCCGAATGGAACATTTATGCCTATTCCAGCGGCAGTAGGCTCATCAACTAGTGCGATCTCGTTAATAGGTAATTTTTCACAGAGATTTATTAACCACTTCCTATAACCTTTATAAGTTTCAATTGGGGTGGTTAAAACAAGCCTTTTAATATTAAATTCTATTGGAATATTTTCCCAAAGTATTTTGAAAAATTTTTCACCTGATTCAATAGGACTTAAAACTTTCTTGTTTTGCCTTTCAATAGGATTGCTAATTAATCTTTTGAAATTCGAATGAAAATATTTATTTGAATTAGATAACTTTTTCTTTTTCAATGCAGACAATCCAATCCTTGCAATATTATCTCCACCCTCGAACCATACTGCTGATGGAATGACTCCAGGAGAAGATGTAATACCAGGAATTTCTATTAAAATAAAATCCTTATCTTTCTCGCTTTGAAAAGCTATTACGGTATTAGTATTTCCTAAATCAAGAGCGAGAGTTCCTGAAATATTATTTTCCATAGCAAATACTTATTAGATTATTAAGTTCATTTGAGAATTTATAATTTTAATGAAGTAAAATTGGTTTAAATTCTATTGTATAATTAAAATAAAAATTTTTTTATGAACATATCAAATAATTCTAAAATTGATCATAATGATCTTGCAAAAAGAGGTGAGAGTTTAGTAAGGAAATCAACTAATAGATACTTAACTACTGTAAGAATTGCTTTTAGAGCGAAACAAAGAAGGTTTGATGATTTTGATGGGTTACTAGAAGAATCAGCTATTAAACCAGTTCAAAGATCTATTATTGAATTAAGTGATGAACAAGATCAGCCAGATTTGCTTCCAGGTTAGCGTTGTTAAAAGAGGAAAATAATTGGAGTTTAAGTAAAGATATCAAAAAAGGTAAATTTTGTTTTTTGATTAGAGTTAATAATTGGGCGATTGAGTTACAAAAACATGAATTTGAATTACTTTATAAATTGCTGATAAAACTGAATAATCAATTTTTAGAAATAAAAGATGAATTATTACATGAGGAGTTCATTAATTTAGAAATAGAGCAATTACCTTGGTATGCGGAATTGGAGGGTAAAAAATATGGATGGAACTTAAGATTAATATTTGAAAGCTCAGAACAAACTCGATCATTTGAAATGTATTGGCCTATACCAATAGCAGAAAATTTATTTTATGAAATAAAAAAGATGTGGGAATCAATGGATTAAAAAATTAATATAATTGGAATTTTTTAGAAAAAATTCCCCTATCAAAAAATCTTTTTTCACACCTTTTCCACAGCTAATTTCAAAAAAATATTTGTAGGGCAACTTTATGTGGAAAACTAACAAAGATAAGAAAATTTTAATATTAATTCTAAAATTTATATCGTTTAGAAAAGATTTCATAAAAAGCTCCTCTCTTAAAGGGGTCTTACAATAATACGATTGAGACATAGATAAAATATGAGAATTTGACTAAATACTTTTTTTAGGGAAAACTAATTTCAAATCCCCAAGCCTTTTATCTCAAAATTTGAATTATGCAAGAATTAAATTGTGATGCCAATCAAAAATGTATCAAGAATAAAGAAGATATAATAAGTTTTAAGTGTGACCTTCATGAAAATCTTCAACAAGCTATGAATAAATTTGTTGAGGACCATCCTAATTGGGACCAATACAGGATCTTACAAGCAGCAATCGCTGGATTTTTGATGCAAAAGGGATTTCAAAATAGGGATCTTACCAGACTATATATAGGTAAAATGTTTTCTATGAATTTCGATAACTAATCGAGAATTAATTACAATTAATTTTTTCCAAGATCAATTTAGCTATTCTAAATTTTATTGGAATAATAGATAATCTATTACCTTTCTTAACTAGTATGAGCTCTTCCTCGTTAAATAAAATTTTTAATTCAGGTAAAGTTAAGGATTTATCTGCCTTAAAGAGATATTTAACTTTCACACAATCCCATCTTGGTTTCTCATAACTGGATTTAGGGTCGTAATATATTGATTCTTTTTGAAATTGAGTTGGGTCAACAATATTTAGAGCGATAACCTCCATCAATCCAACGATTTCTGGGGGCTTACAATTTGAATGGTAAAAAAAAACTTTATCACCAATAGCCATTTTTCTCATAAAATTGCGTGCTTGATAATTTCGGATGCCATCCCATAAAGTAACTCCTTCCTTTTTTAAGGTATCAATACTGTAAGCCTCTGGTTCACTTTTCATTAGCCAAAAATTTTCTTCAGTCATATCAGGGGATTTGGAGGAATTTATCTGCTAGAATTTTGCTAGAATCAGAATTTTATTAATATTTTTATTATCCATCAAAGTTACTATTTAGGAAAGTGATGGGTGGTATGGGGTTATTTAGATATCAGTATTAGTACTGCTTACAAGTAGTACTAATTCCAGATCCATAATCAAAGCTATCGCAATAAACAGTTGGAGGATTAATTGCTTTCCCAAAATTATTAAGTGCTTCTTTTAATGCTTGACTCTCTTT
>QCTA01000041.1 GCA_003211335.1 Prochlorococcus sp. AG-670-O11
CTATTTGTTTTGTCTAAAAACCAAAAAGAAAAATTATTGTCTAATGACGTAATTCAAAAATTTTTAGAAAATGATCATAGATTACCTTTTACTGAGAATGATAAATATATAGAAACAGTATCTTCATTATCTTATTATTTAAAATCTTTTTCAAATATTAAAAGATTTCTAGATTATATTTCTTTAATTTTAAAACATACTTTTAATCAACAATTAAGTCTTGTTATTCCCTTGAATGAAAAGGGAGAAATATGGAAAGAAAATATTAAGTTTGCTGGTGAAACAAAAAATTTAAAAATGGATGGTGAAATTAAAAGTTATTTTAATAATTGTGATCTTTCTAAAAATCTCAAATCAAAAGAAGTTAGTTCTTTTGAAAAAGTTTTAAATAATAAATTTAAAGAATATGAAATTAAGTCTTATAAAGTTTTGTCAAGGGGAAAATGTAGGGGATTTCTATATACCTTTAAACAAGAAACTTCAAACGATACTTTAAAAAATGAGCGTAATTTAAATTTTATTATTAGTTGTTTGGCTATTGGTTTAGAAAATTATTTGTTAATTAAGACAAAAAAAAAGCATGAAAATGTAGATAGAGAAATTTCTATTGGAGCAGAAATTCAATCGCAACTTCTACCGGATTATTGCCCGATCATTTATGGAGTGGATTTAGCAGCTCACTGCAGACCAGCTCTTCAACTGGGAGGAGATTATTATGACTTTATGTCTTTGAAAACAAATATTTCTGAAAGGAGGCGGGAAAAGGCAAGGTGGGCTTTAGTTATTGGAGACGTTATGGGCAAAGGCCTTCCTGCAGGTCTGTTGATGACAATGTTAAGAGGAATGCTAAGAGCGGAAGTCTTGACTGGGTTGCCTCCAGATAGAATATTACATGATTTAAATCAGTTAGCGATTTATGATTTGGATCAATCGCATAGATTTATAACTTTATTTTATTCGGATTATGACCCTAGAACAAAAAAATTAAGATATGCAAATGCTGCACATAACCCTCCTTTGCTTTGGAAAAGTTCTGAGCAAAAAATTATAAAATTAGATTCAGAAGGTTTTGTCCTTGGTTTGCAAAATGATGCCGAATATCAATGTGGACAAATACAACTTAATAAAAAAGATGCGATTCTTTATTACACAGATGGTGTAACTGATACTTCTAATGCTTTAGGCGAAAGATTTGATGAAGAACGTTTAATTAAATCCTTTTCAAAATTATGTCAGCAATCACTTAAATCTAAAGTTATTTTGAAAGAGATTTATAAGATATTGGACGATTTTACAGGTAAAAATAGACAATTGGAGGATGATGCTTCCATCGTAGTCTTTCAGTTAGATTAGATTTTTTGTCACATATATAAAATAATGCTTTATTAGAAGTAACTAAAGTTTTGATTCATATGTCCAAAGTTTGGAGTAATAGGTTTGATAGTAGTCTAAATCCTTTTATTGAAGAGTTTAATGCTTCAATTAGTTTTGATAAAACACTTATTTTTGAAGATATAGAATGTTCTATTGCTCATGCAAAAATGTTAAGTAAAACTAAGGTTTTATCAACTGATGAGTCTCTAATGATTATTAAGGGTTTAGAAACTATAAAAGAAGATTTTATTGAAGGTAAATTTTCCCCTGGAGTTCCATCTGAAGATATTCATTATTGTATCGAAGAAAAATTAATTAATTTAATTGGTGAAACTGGAAAAAAATTACATACTGGTAGAAGTAGAAACGATCAGGTAGGCACAGATATTAGATTATGGTTGAGAAAAAAAATTGATAATATTGATATTTTATTGGCCGAATTACAAAATTCTTTATTTTCGATTGCTGAATCAAATATTTATACATTAATACCAGGTTATACTCATATGCAAAGAGCGCAACCCTTATCTCTTGCTCATCATCTTTTAGCTTATCTTGAAATGTTTCAAAGAGATCGCGAAAGGCTTAAAGAAGTCAGAACTAGAGTCAATATTTCGCCTTTAGGCGCAGCAGCTTTAGCCGGGACTAAAATTAAAATAGATAGATACTTTACTGCTGAGGAGTTAGGGTTTGAAAATATTTATAAAAATAGTATAGATGCAGTAAGTGATAGAGATTTTTGTATTGAATTTGCTTCAAGTTCTGCTTTAATCATGTCTCATTTAAGTAGAATTTCAGAAGAAATTATTTTGTGGGTTACTGATGAGTTTTCTTTTGCAAAGTTAACTGATAAGTGTGCTACTGGAAGTAGCTTAATGCCTCAGAAGAAGAATCCAGATGTTCCTGAATTAATAAGGGGTAAAACGGGTCGTGTTTATGGACATCTTCAATCTTTGTTAACAATTATAAAAGGAGTACCTCTATCATATAATAAGGATTTTCAAGAGGATAAAGAGCCAATATTTGATACGGTAGTTACTATTTCTTCTTGCCTAAAGGCTATGACAATTTTATTAAATGAAGGCATAGAGTTTAATGTTGAAAAATTAATGGATTCTGTTCATAATGATTTTTCTAATGCAACCGATTTGGCAGATTATTTAGTAGTTAAGAAGGTTCCATTCAGAGAGGCTTATCAAGTTGTTGGAGATATTGTGAAGTATTGTTTAGGAAAAAACATTTTATTTAAAGATTTAAAATTAGAAGAATTTCAAACATTTCATATCGAATTTAAAGAAGATATTTTTGTAAATCTCCATCCTATGAACGTAGTCAAGTCTAGGAATAGTGTAGGTGGCACAGGATTTGATCAAGTAAAAATTGAGTTAAATAATTGGAAGAAAAAATTATTCACCTAAATCTCAAGTAATTTTCTACAACAAGGGATGTATTGAAGTAGAATAATATAGTAATGTATATGAGCTACTTAATTAGTAGTTTTTATCTTGGTTATTATTTTAAAGTTGAGTTTCAAGTGAGTATTTTTGTTGGCAATTTGCCTTTCCGCGCAGAGCGAGAAGACATCTTAGAATTATTTACACCGTATGGTGAAGTTATGAATTGTTCTCTTCCTTTAGAGAGAGATACAGGTAGAAAAAGAGGCTTTGCTTTTGTCGAAATGGCTGATGAAGCATTAGAGACATCAGCTATTGACGGTCTTCAAGGAACCGAGCTTATGGGAAGGCCTTTAAGAATTAATAAAGCAGAGCCAAGAGGCGGCGGCGGCGGTCCACGTAGAGGCGGCGGCGGCGGTAGAGGCGGTTACGGCGGTGGCGGTAATGGTGGCGGTTACGGCGGTGGCGGTAATTATTCTGAACCTGCTTCTTCCTACACTAATAAATCTTCTGGAGCAGAAGGTTGGGAAGATAGAAGTTATGGAAGCTCTCCCGAAAACTCTGAATTTGAAAATGGTAGAAGTAGAAGAAAGAGAAGTGTAGTAAGTAATTCTGAAATTTCAGCAGAAGGAAATTAAAACCCCATATTTTGAAGTTCTGTAGTTAGCTTGATTAAGTAATCAACACTTAATTCTTTTTTGATTGATTTGGTAGAAATTTGATTTCTCCATATCCTTGCTTTTGGTATATTTTCAACGAGATTTAGAAGATGTTTACATATATCCCAAGTTTTCCCTCCATTTTTTAGATGTTTTTCAAGATAGGGAATTAACGAAAATATAATTTCTGAACAGCTTTTGTAGGAAATATTTTCTCCATAAATTTTTTGATCAATCCCAGACCATATTAAAGGATGTTTATAAGCTGATCTTCCTATCATTACACCATCAAATTCTTTTAATGCCTCTATACATTGTTCGATATTATTGAAACCCCCATTTATTTCTATACGTATTTCAGGATTTATTTTTTTTAATTTTCGAACTACATCATATTTTAGTGGAGGTATAGTTCTATTTTGTTTTGGATTTAGGCCTTTTAAAACTGCTTTTCTTGCATGTACTATAAATCTATCTGCTCCAGCATTTGCAACCTCTCTAACGAAACTATTTAATTTATCAAAGCTATCTTCGTTATCAACACCAATCCTATGTTTTATTGTAACTGGTAAATTACAATTATTTTTTAAGGATTCTATACATTTTGCTACTTTAGTTGGTTCTTTCATAAGTGAAGCACCAAAGTTTCCAGAACAAACTCTTGGGCTTGGACACCCTACATTAAAATTAATTTCATCATATCCCCAATCTTGAGCCATTTTTGCTGCTTCTTTAAGCATATTTGGGTTATCTCCACCAAATTGAATTGATAAAGGGTGTTCTTCTGCATTGAAGTCTAAAAACTTCTCTTTTTTTTCTGAATAAATTAAACTCTGGGCCACTATCATTTCAGTGTACAAAAGAGCTTTAGAGCTTATTTTTCTCATTATCATCCTAAAGTGTTTGTCTGTACAGTCCATCATTGGAGCAACACTTATTTTGTGTAAATTGTTTATAGAATTAGTTTGATAGCTTTTCATTAAATTCTATTCAAGATATGAGTCAATTTTTATCAAGAAGATTTTTTATTTTAATTCCTACTATGTCAATTTTAAAATTTATTTTTAAACCTAAAAAAGTATTAGCTTCTTTCGTTTCTTCAAATGAAAACTGGAATTTATCAAAAGAAGAGTGGAAAGATAAACTTAGTCCAGAATCATTTTATATTTTACGTGAAGAGGGTACTGAAAGAGCATTCAGCAGTAATTTAAATAATGAGAAAAGGAAAGGTATCTTTTATTGTGCAGGTTGTAATCAGGCTCTTTTCACGTCTGAAACTAAATTTGATAGTGGTACTGGATGGCCTAGTTTTTGGGATCCTATTAAAGGTTCAGTAGAAACGAAGATAGATTTTAAACTAATTGTTCCAAGAACAGAATATCATTGCTCTAGATGTGAGGGTCATCAAGGTCATGTTTTTAATGATGGACCTTTGCCCACAGGTAAACGATATTGTAATAATGGACTTGCTTTGAAGTTTGTACCTCAATAATTAATTAGTGCGGCCTTCCGCAACTTGTTTTGTGAGTCAACTTCATTCAGAATAGTTAAAATAATTTTTATTGTAATGATTGAAAAAGAATCAGATAATGTTGCTAATAGCGAAAGTAAGATTCTTGAAGATGAGAATTCTTCTGAAAAAACATCTGTAATTGAAGATCAAATCAATGAAGATAAAGATTCGTCTGATGAAGATAGTGAAAATGTGAATGCAGAAGATTTAAAAAATACGATAACTAATAATGATGCAAGATTAGAGCAACTAGAAAAAGAGCATGAAACGTTAAAGAGTCAGTATGTAAGAATTGCTGCTGATTTTGATAACTTTAGAAAAAGACAGTCTAGGGACCAAGATGATTTGAAAATTCAACTTGTTTCTAAAGCTTTAAAAGCAATATTACCTATTGTGGATAATTTTGAAAGAGCAAGACAACAACTTAAACCTGAAAGTGAAGAGGCTCAAACTTTACATAGAAGCTATCAAGGACTTTATAAGCAGCTTGTGGAAGTTTTAAAACAACAGGGAGTTGCTCCAATGAGAGTGGTTGGACAGCAGTTCGATCCTAATTTACATGAAGCGGTTTTAAGAGAACCGAGTGAAGAGTTTAATGAAGACATAATCATAGAAGAATTACAGCGAGGATATCATTTAGAGGGTAAGGTTTTAAGACATGCATTAGTTAAAGTTTCAACGGGTCCTGGTCAACAAAATTCACAAGAACCAGAAGAAAAAGATAAAGTTGAAGTAGATATTGCTTCAGAGAGCATCATCTCTGAAGAAAATTAAATCCTTTATGAATAGTTGAGCATTATCTAATGGCTGATTTTTATCAAATACTTGGTGTTTCAAGAGATGCTGATGCTGATACTTTAAAAAGTGCTTATAGAAAGTTGGCAAGACAATATCATCCTGACGTTAATAAAGATCCCGGCGCTGAAGATAAATTTAAGGAGATAGGTAAGGCTTATCAAGCATTAGCGGATCCTGAAACCAGAGCCAGATATGATCAGTTTGGTGAAGCTGGAATAGGTGGAGCGGCTGGAATGCCAGATATGGGAGATATGGGCGGTTTTGCAGATTTGTTTGAAACTTTTTTTAATGGCTTTGGAGGGCAATCGCCACAAGGAGGAAGATCACAAAGAAGAGGCCCACAACAAGGTGATGATTTAAGGTATGACTTAAATATTGATTTTAAAGATGCTATTTTTGGACAACAAAGAGAAATAAAGATACCTCATTTAGAAACTTGTGAGGTATGTAGAGGTACTGGAGCAAAACAAGGAACTGGTCCAACAACTTGTACAACTTGTGGAGGAAGTGGACAGGTTAGAAGAGCTACAAGAACTCCTTTTGGTAATTTTACTCAAGTAGCAGAATGCCCAACTTGTAATGGAGTTGGACAAATAATTTCAGATCCATGCACAAGTTGTGGCGGAAATGGTGTTAAACAAGTTAGGAAAAAATT
>QCTA01000042.1 GCA_003211335.1 Prochlorococcus sp. AG-670-O11
GCCCAGACTATATCCTCCTGTAATGTTGTAAGGAGCATCAAATTCACACTATGAATTACTGTAAATATTAAACTTGACGTTTTTATCCCTAACTCAAAAGCTTTCCTTGATATATCAATAGGACCAAGAGTCATATATCCTATTTTCTTAGATGGAATTTCTAAAATATTCCATTTTTCTTGACTTTTTAAAATAAAATTCAATTCATTGGGATTTCTTAAAGAGCTATCAAGTGATGGGATATCAGAAGATGCTATTAATGATAAGAATCCAATAAATAATGATAAACCTAAAAGAAAGACAAGTGACCGCCACCATACTCTTGTAGGTATCAAACTTACAAAAGTAATTAATATCAAACAAACAACTAAACTTAATCTCCACAATGGACCAGCCCAAATTGGAGTAATTAGAAAAATCAATACTGAAATAATCTTTAATCTACTATCAACTATTCTTAACCAACTTTTATTACCATCAACATATTGCCCAATAGAAAATTTTGTAAGAATATTCATTAATCTTTTTGAATAACATTAATATTCTTTTTTGATATCTCCTTTTCTAAGTCTCTTTGCTGTTTTCCTCTCCAAAGTAAAATTATTGGAGAGCCTTCAAAGCCAAGATTTAATCTTATTTGTTTCTCAATATACCTTCTATAAGTTATACCAAATAACTTAGGATCATTTACAAAAAGGGTAAAGGTTGGAGGCTGGTTTTTCACTTGGGTACCATAGTAAAGTCTTCCTTGTTTTCCACTTCTCTTTGTTGGTGGACTTTTCCATCCAAGAGCTTCCTTAAGAACCTCATTTACAACTGATGTCGTAACTCTCCTTCTGTGTTGAGTTACAGCATTAAGAGCATGGTCAAAAATATTTTCAACTCTTTGACCAGTCAAAGCTGATATGAAAATCATTTTTGACCAATGCAAAAAATATAATTTTGATCTAAGTTCTTTTTCTACTTGATAGATTGTGGAATTATTTTTCTCTACAAGATCCCATTTGTTTACTACAATTACACATGCTCTACCTTGCTCTTCTATTCTCCCTGCCAATTTTTGATCTTGATCAGTTACGCCATCTATAGCATCTATAACTAAGACGCAAACATCGCTTCTATCAATAGATTTAAAAGCTCTATTAATACCAAAAAATTCAGTCCCATATTTTACATTTTTTTTTCTTCGTATTCCAGCAGTATCAACTATTTTCCATATATGAGATCCCTTCTCAATAAGAGTATCTATTGAATCAGTTGTAGTTCCACTGATATCACTAACTATTGCTCTTTTTTCTCCACAGATAGCATTTAGCAAACTCGATTTACCCACATTTGGCCTTCCAATAATCGACATCATTATTTTTTCTTCTTTATCTTCAAGATTAAAATCTTCAGGAAGTCCATCAATAACAAGGTCTAAAAGATCACCCGTTCCAGATCCATGGATAGCAGAGACAGGGTATGGTTCACCTAATCCCAATTTCCAGAATTCAGAGGCCAAAGAAATCCCTAAGGATGTAGATTCACATTTATTTACTGCCACAATTGTTTTACAGTCTGAATTCCTTAACCATTTTGCTATCGATAAATCTCCGTCAGTTACTCCTTGATTTCCATCTACAACAAATAAAGCAATGGATGCCTCTTCTAATGCTAAAAAAACTTGAGTACGAATCTCAGGGAGGAATTCACTATCATCTTCAAAAACTAGTCCTCCCGTATCAACAACTTGAAAATCCCTCCCGGCCCAGGAAGCATTTTGATAAGTTCTATCTCTTGTGACTCCAGGTTTATCAAATACAATTGCATCATTACTTTGGCATAACCTATTAACCAAAGTAGATTTTCCAACATTTGGTCTTCCGATTATTGCTATTGATGGGAGAGTCAATTATTCCCCTGAGAAATTTAGATCTTATACAACTATACTCTTAACACGATCTTTTACTTTAAACAAATATATTTATTTGATTTCAGGATCTCCATAATGACCTTTTGCTGGATTAGGAGGTGGGGGAGATAATTTAGGTAACTTACAAAAATCATCTAAAGAGGAACTTGAGTCAATAGCCCAATAGGTCAACCAATTCACAGCAGTAGCTCTTCTTGTTCTTCTAGGATAAAGTTCGTTAATTTTATAACCTTTAAAATTCAGAATTTTTTTTAAATTTTGTTTGTGATCTTTCGGTATCGATCGTGTCAAGTGAACTGAAGCTGATCGTTCTGAAATAATTTGAGGAGCTTTTGAAAATTTTTCTGACCAATATGACGGAGTTAAGGAACTTGAAATCCATCCATCCATGGAAGGTTGATTAATATAAAAAAGTCTTTGCCATACCAATTCACATACAAAAATATCACTCACTTTATCTTCAAGTATTAGAAACAATATTTCCCTACTTATCGGCCATTCAAATTCATTTATTTTTAAATTATCCTTTTTCATTCAATATGGTCTTATCAAAATCAAGGAAAAATAAGGCATGGTCTCTACACTATATTTTGAAGCATGTTTGATAATTTGATCAGGCATTCCTACATTTAAAGCGATTAAAGCTTTATTAATGATTTTCTCTTTTGTTAAAACTTCTTTTACTGAAAACCATCTTTTCCCAACTTTCATTAGTACTAAAACTGTTTTATTTGCTTTAGTCTGAATTATTAGAGCTGTTAATTCTGATTTAGAAGAAGGACATTCTTTTATTATCAAAGTCTCGCCTTTCTTTACTAAATCAAAATTACTTAAAGCTGCTGCTGCTGATATAGATGATATCCCTGGTATAGTCCTTGTGATTATGTCAGGATAATTATTTTTTATTATTCTCAGAATATTAGAGGAACTTGCATACAGTGAAGGATCTCCAAGACAAAGTAAAGCAACAGATTCGTTATTTCTAATAGATTTTACAATTATATCCACAGCACTAGACCAGATTTGATCTGGATCAAATTCTTGCCTTGCCATTGGAAAAATAATGGGTACTTTTTTCTTGAATTTGATATATTTTTTGACTATTTCCGCAGATGAACTCTTTCTATCATCACTTGAAATTGGGAAAACTATAAGTTTTGCTTTTTTAATTGCCTCTACTGCAGCAATAGTTAGAAAAGAACTATCACCAGGTCCAACACCAACTACTGTTAATGATGCAAGATCACTTTTAAAACCAAACAATTTTTTTAGATTTTTTTTAATTCCCATAAATCAATAATAAGATTTACTTAACTATGAATTCTTGGCAACGCAAAAGTTTGGGATAAGATTTCCGATTCAATATCAGATAATTCCTCTAATCTTTTGTTAGTTTCATTTTTGGAGAATTTAGTTTGTGCTAGTCTCCAATAAATTCCAAAATGTCTTGCTTCACTTTCAAGCAAAGACTCATAAAGTATCTTGAAAGATTTGTTCTCAGAATTCAATGCTAGTAAACTTAATCTTTCATAACTTCTTGCTTCAATAAGTCCTGCTATTAAGAAACTATCTAACATCCTATAAGGTTCCTCTTTTCTGACACGTTTAGCCAATTCGGCTCCATATGGGGGAGGCTTTAGAGCTTTAAGCGAATGACCAAGATCCTTTAATAAAAATAGTATTTTTTCAAAATGTTCTAACTCTTCCCTTGCTATAGGGCTCAAAACTTCTGCCAGATCTGGTTCAGATGGATATCTAAACATTAATTGAATTGCAACTCCAGCAGCTTTTCTTTCACAATGAGCATGATCAATAAGTATCTCTATTGGATTCGATAAAGCTAGCTCCAGCCAATTTTCTGAGGATAATGAGGATAAATATTTAATATTAGAAGAGGGCCTTTTAAAATCTACTAGCATTTACTTCTTACTACTTAAAAATTCAATTATTCCATCAAGAGCAAGAAAATAACTTGTAATTCCAAATCCACTAATTATTCCTATTGCTTTGTCAGTAAGAAAAGATTCTTTTCGAAATTCTTCCCTACTAAATATATTTGAAATATGGAGTTCTACAAATGGAATTTTTGATCCAATTAAAGCATCTCTTATAGAAATTGAAGTATGAGTGAAAGCTCCAGCATTTATTAATATTCCTTGAATACTTTTAACCGAGTTTTGAATTTTATCTACTATTTCACCTTCATGGTTACTTTGAAAGCATTCAAGATTAATACTTTTTTCTTTGGCAACTTTGATTAAATCATTTTCAATTTCATTCAAGGTTTTATTTCCATATATATCAGGTTCTCTAGTACCCAGAAGATTAAGGTTTGGCCCATTTATCAATAAAATATTCATCAGCAATTAAGTCTTATCTTCTAAATGCTATCTAGAAAGAAACAAAAAAACCAAAACATTTTCACACAAAGTGACCATTAACTGATAAGTTCAATTAGTGGGGGTCGGTGCCCGAGTGGTTAAAGGGGGCGGACTGTAAATCCGCTGGCTCTGCCTACGTTGGTTCAAATCCAACCCGGCCCACTTTTTTTCAGCCCTTGTAGCTCAGCGGTAGAGCACTCCCTTGGTAAGGGAGAGGTCTCGGGTTCAAGTCCCGACGAGGGCATTCCTCGAGACCCTACTATCACTAGCTTTTAAGAAATTCAAGAAGAATCTATAAATTCCAAATATATCTAGATATATCGACAATATAGCAATTCTGCACTAGTATTTGCACTAATTACACTTATACAATGACTAGTGCTACTAGCACTTCTTGGGAAAAAGAATTAAGAAAAAATATCTGCACTAATTTTGGTCGTG
Organism: Prochlorococcus sp. AG-670-O11; assembly: GCA_003211335.1. The sequence goes on from QCTA01000042.1 coordinate 4,738, forward strand.
GGATTAGGGTAAATGGCGAAAATAGTGGCCGAACCAAGATTTTATATGTTTATAACGAAGGACTAGGCTCTGCCAACAAAAGAACCTCTCAAACCTTACCCATCGAATGGAAGAAAACCTCAGGGATAGAGATCCTAAAAGCTATCGAATTTATAAAACCATTAGTAGTTGAAAAGAACCTAACCCTTAAAGAGGCCACAAGAAGATGGAAGGCTCAATTCATTGGAGAATCACAGAAACAACCTAATAAAAGTTGGAATGATTTCTTGTTGATAAGGCCTATTAATAAAAAAGATGCAAACTATGAAAAGGATCTAAAAGAATATTTAAATGCTGCATCAAAGGTTGATCAGTTCATGCAAACCAAACAAGGTTTAACAAGTAAAACTGAAAAAGATTGGTCTAGAAGAATTAGTAGATTCTTAGAAGAAATGAACAATAATCCTTCTCCTAATACAGGGGTTGAACTCATAAAAAAATTATCAGATAAATATCTCTCTGAAATAGAACCTGACGAGAGAAAAAGATACATAAATGCTTGGTGCGAAATTTTAAAATATGGAATCGAAAGACATTCACAGAATGAAAAAAGATGGCAACCTCCAAACGAAGCCTATAGAAAAGAATTAATTGGAAAATCTAATAGAACTAAGCAAGATAAATTAACTCCATATATCGAGGAGCAAGATTTATTTAAATTATTAGATGATCTTGAATCAAAAGATTCTTCATTATTTCTCGCAGTTGGCTTAATTTCTATTTTTGGCCTAAGACTTTCTGAACTTGCAGTTCTTAGAGTTGTAGATGGCAAATTATATGTTGGTAATATCAAAAATAATATAAATACAAAAGCAAAAAAGGAAGATAGAAGAGTTTTTCCTATGGACCTTTTGGCGAGGAAAAACCTCGGCAAAAAACTTATTGAACTATTCGAATCAAAAAAGATTACATTACCTATGCCAGTCCTAAATCAAATAGAAATGGTAAAAGATAAAAATAAATATGGTGATGTTGGTCAAGCACTAAGGCAATTAATAGAAAGAAATAAGATTTGGAAAGAAATAATTAAAACTAACCCTGAAATAACTCCTTATAGCTTGAGGCATAGATATGCACATCAATGTCATAAGGGCTCTACTATTCCAATATCAGTAAAAGATGCTGCAGCTGCAATGGGTCATTCTGTAGAAACTCACAATTCTTTTTATGGTTCTTACACAACAGAACTTAGTTTAGAAAAAGCATTTGAAAGACATTTAGAAAACAGAATTGATGTTTAGTTTTAGCTAATGATGGAAGGAATATATGTAGACATATCAATAAGCAGTATTAATATATATTTAACGCTTAGCGTTCTTCAAAAAAGTGGCTGAGAATTGACCAAATGGTTATGACAGCTTAAGAGCCTATGTTGGTAAAGAGTAGTTGATGTGAAATATCATCACCCCAACAGGCAGCCACATAATTGCCTTGATTATTGAAGCTTTAAGTGACGGAGGTTTAAGTGGCGGATTGCAAAAAAAACTTTCTGAAGAACTTGTGATGGAGATGATTGTAGGGACTGTTAGTTTAATAAGAGACACTAATATAACAACTGCTGAACTTAAGAA
>QCTA01000043.1 GCA_003211335.1 Prochlorococcus sp. AG-670-O11
GAGGTTCTTTCACCTAATGGTCCTGACGAGCCTTGGCCAAACACTTATGGGATCTGGGGAAAGGAAGTAGATCAACTTGGGCTTCAGGATTTACTTGAATATAGGTGGAAAAATACCGTTAGTTTTTTTGGGCATGGTTCTCTTGAAGAACATCACTATGAGAATAAAGCAACTGAGCATTCCTTAGATTATGGATTATTTGACAAGAAGAAATTACATAGTTACTGGTTAAATGAATGTAATAAGTCTCTAATTAAATGGCATGAGGGTTTTGCAGAGAAGATAAGCTTTGAGAAACAAAAAAGTACTGTTACAACCAATGATGGTAAAACCTACTCAGCAAGACTAGTTGTAGATGCAACAGGATATGATCCTGTATTTCTAAAATTAAAATCATGTGGACCATTAGCAGTCCAGACTTGTTACGGAATAGTAGGAAGTTTTAGCAAGCCACCACTAAAAAAAGGGCAATTTGTCTTAATGGATTATCGTAATGATCATTTAAATGAGGAGCAAAAAAAAGAACCACCTACTTTTCTTTATGCAATGGATATGGGAAATGGAAAGTATTTTCTTGAAGAGACTTCGCTTGGATTAGTAAACCCTTTAACAATGGAGAATCTAAAAGAAAGGTTAGAAAAAAGACTTTCTTATAGAAACATCTCAATAACTAGCATGCAACATGAAGAACTTGGTTTGTTTTTACCCATGAATATGCCTATCCCAGACTTTAAACAACAAGTACTAGGGTACGGTGGTGCAGCTTCAATGGTTCACCCAGCATCAGGATATCTAATTGGTAATGTTTTAAGGAGAGCTCCACTAGTGGCAAAAGCTATATCAACTGCAATGAATGATAAGAAATTAAGTACTTATCATATTGCTAGAAAAGGCTGGGAGAGTTTATGGCCTAAAGAATTAATAAGAAAGAAATCAATCTACCAATTTGGTTTAGAAAAACTTATGAGATTCGATGAAAAACTATTAAGAGAATTTTTTGGTAGTTTCTTTAAATTACCTAAAACTCAGTGGTATGGATTTCTGACTGATACATTATCATTAAGAGAAATAGTGTATGCAATGTGCATAATGTTTATAAGGGCCCCTTGGAGTGTAAAAAAAGGGTTAATGATTATGCACGGTAAAGAACTAAGAATGTTGTTGAGGATAGTTTTACCAAATATATAATTAAAAAATTAAAAATGAGAACTATTTTGATAAGCGGAGCTAGTAGCGGGATTGGACTAAATATTGCACATAAAGAACTAAAAGCAGGAAATAGAATTAGTATTGGGCTAAGAGATTTAGAGTCTGTTAAAGGAAGCGTTATTGATCCTAATAATTGGACAAATAAAAAAATACTCCTAAATAAATATGATGCATTAGATAAATTTTCCGCCAAAGAGTGGGTAGAAAATACAGTTAGTAAATTTGGAGGTTTTGATACTTTAATAAATTGTTCTGGAGTCCTTTCAAAAGTTCCTTTTTTATATAAAGATGGGGATGAAGAAGAGATCTTAAATACTTTTAATATAAATTTTTTAGCCATTTGGCATTTATGCAGACTTTCCTGGAAATACTTAAGTCAATCAAATAATGGAAGAATTATCGTTTTAGTGTCAATGAGTGGCAAAAGGTCCAAGGGAGATTTAGCAGCATATTCCTCATCGAAATTCGCTTTAATGAGTCTTTGTCAAACAATGAAGAATAAAGGTTGGGAAGAAAATATTAGAGTTTCTGCTATTTGTCCTAGTTGGGTTAATACAAAAATGGCTAAGGGAATATCATCATTAGAAAAGTCAAAAATGACTCAACCAGAGGATATAGCCGAAATATGTTCTACAATTCTGAAATTACCAATGCAGTCAGTTCCATTTGAAATAGCCTTAAATTGTAATTATGAAATTTAATTTAGTCTGAACATTACAAAAGCCATTGTTATCATCGCAATAGCTATAAAAAAACCTTTTATTCGATTCGTTAATAATGAAAATAGAGATAAATCATCAGAAAAATAACCTCCAAAACTACCTGTTAGAAACAAAATTATCATAGGTATCGATGCAAAACCGAATGAATAGGAAATATTTCTTAAAAATCCAACATTAAAGTAATTAAGAATTAAAAAATTTGATCCAAATAATAAAAAGGATGCAAATAAAGTTATGGAGACCTCAGCATCAAGTGTATGCGGTAAATTCCCTTTAAAGTCAAATTGTTTTTTACATTCAGATAGTTGTCTTTTATTGAGCTTCAAATATCCAGTTTCAGGAATTCTTTGGGATTTATATTTTCTCAATAACCTAGCTTCAAGTGTTTCAGGTTCTTTAGTCATGATGGAAGTTAGTAATTCATCTGGTTTGAGTTTTTTAATTTTCTTATCAAGATTATCTGCCTTACCAATACGATAAAGATCTCCAACTCTTATGAGGTAAACATATCCCGCCATTTTCGATGTAAAATTAAGGTTATTCCTATGTAGATAATACTAAAATAATCAAAAAAATTTTATTTTTTTACAAATGACAACAGATATTTTATATTCATTTCGTAGATGTCCATATGCAATTCGAGTTAGATGGGCATTATTAATTTGCGAACTCAAAGTAGAAATAAGAGAAGTTGATTTAAAAAATAAGCCCATCGAATTCATAAATAAATCAAGTACAAAAACTGTTCCGATTTTAATAAAAAAAAATAATGAAGTCATAGAGGAAAGTTTAGACATCATAATCTGGGCACTTACAGAATCAGAAAAGGAAAATATTAAGAAATTTTATAATCCCAAAAATAAAGAGGAAGAAATTTTAGAGATTATTTCTGAAAATGATAATAGTTTTAAATATCATTTAGATCGTTTTAAATATTCTGCAAGATTTAATGCTAGCGAAGAAGATTATCATTTTTATGAAGCTACTAAATTCATAAAAAAATGGAATAAAATCCTTACAAATAATAGATGGATAATTGGAGATAAACCTTCGATTTCGGATTGGTGTATTTGGCCATTTGTAAGGCAATTTAAAATTGCTTGTGAAAGCCAAAAAAAAACAAATTATTTTGATGATCCTATAAAAGAATGGTTAACATATTTTGAAAACCATCAACATTTTAAAAAGTTAATGCATAAATATGATCAATGGGATCCATCAACTAAAAAAGATTATTTCCCTTTTGACTAGTTATCAAGCAATTTTCTTTTTTCAATAATTCTTGCTAATTCTAAAAAATATCCTGCAGTTCTAAATTTTCCTATATTTTTTTCTTTAAATTCAACGTCGCTTCTAATTTCAGCAGTTTCGGCCATAATTAAATCCAGTTCATTAAATCCAAGACTATACAATTCTCCAAGTTCAATCTCTCTTCCAAGCAAGTGACTCCTAAACCATTTTTCTTTATTTTCTTGAGGAGGAATTTCATACGGTGTGTGGGACATTAATCAAGAAAAATATATTTTATACTAACCTAACTTATTATTGGTAACTTGTAGAAAACCTTTTATTAAATAAGAATGCAACCAAAATAGTAAAAAGAGTTATTGATGCACAAATCTCTGTCCAATAATCTAATCCTATTTTTGAGATCATTAATGGCGCTAATACTGTAAAAAATCCTCCTGATAAGATTAACTGAGCAAAAAGTTGCTTTGATGTAAAAATAGGAAGTGTTTTAGAAATATTTTTTGGATCTGCGAGTCTTAAAAGAAGTAATCCAGATGCAACTACTCCAGTTGAATTTCCAAACTCTATTAAACTTCTCTCAAACCAGTGTTTTTCAAATACAAAGTATGCGAAATAAGAAATACAAATTAAATTCCAAATCAAACCAAAAATAGTAAGTACCAAAATCAATCTCCAATTATCAAAAACAGTAGCAATATCTAAACTTGCCATTGCTGTAAAAATTAATAAATCTGTGGACAAGATGCCAATTTCTCTTTGAAGAAGATTAGATATAAATTCTGTATTATTGGTTTTTTCTAAGATATATCTAATCAAAAGTGATCCTATAAGAATAAGTGGGAATACAGGAAGTGATAAAATGACTTCTTTTGAGAATTCACCAAAATAGTTTGAAATATACCTTAAAAGGTTAAGTAACAAGACCCCAAAAGAAATTGCCAACCCTACAAAGCCAAGATTTATTAATAAAATTCTCAAATCTGAAAAAATGCTTATTTTCAGATTTGAAGTTTCATTATCCGTTTTATCAACGATCTCCTCTGTATCTGAAATTCCTAAAGTTCTTCCTACAAAAATAAAAAGACTACCTAATAAGGAAGAGGACAAAAGGCCCATTGTAGCCATTGCAAGACCTAAGTCTAAGCCATCTGAGAATCCAAGTTTATTAAAACTTTCTCCAATGATAGATGCAGCACCATGCCCTCCTTCAAAACCAACCTCTATTAAACATCCCATTAAGGGATTTGTTTCCATAGAAGGAGACAATAAGTATTTGACAACTAATCCTCCTACACAAAATTGACCAAAGCCCAATGAAAGAGCCAGCAAAAACTGATTGACAATAGGTCTAATCAAACCATTAATATTTGGAATTGGCCTACCCATCATTAATGTCGCAAACACTAGAGATAAGAGAGGAGTAGGAAAATTGCTCCAAACATTTGTAGTCTCCTTAGATAAAATGTTTATTAATCCAAAGGGACCTATCGATATTCCTACTATTCCAGAAATAACAGCTATGGGTAATCCAAATCTTTCTAGTTTAATAGCAAACTTAAATTTTCTTCCAAAAATTAAGAAAAAACTGATTACAAAAAATCCTAATAGACTTATTGGAAGAGAATTTGAGAAAATATTTTGATTCAGTAGGAGAGAAATATTCAACTATTTTAAACTTAATACTTTTCAAATCTAATTTAATAGATAAATTTTATCAAATAAAAAAAGGCCTCATTAATTGAGGCCTTTAAATATTTATTAATAACTAAAATTTAATCTTTAAGAGTAACAGTAGCACTATCAATGTTACTGATAGCATTTGTAACTCTCTTAAAGTCAAATCCTAAGGCTCTTAGTGCATGCCATAGATGACCTTGAATAAAGAAGAAACCAAAGTAGTAATGAACATTTGCTAACCATGCCCTTGATGTATAAACACCATCAGGAAGGTCAACAGTATCAATCCAATATGGAGATATACTGAATTTCAATTCAAGAGGTTCACCAAAAAACTCTACAGGATAAACTGTTGTATTTGATGCACTCCAGAAGGCAGCAATAATTGCCATCCAACCAATGCCTGCTAAAGACCATGATAGAACTGCTTCTGCAGATAGAAGACCTTTACCTTTAAATTTGGTATATTCACCAACTTGCTTTGTAGCAATGTGCCAAGCACCACCTGTAATCAAGACAAACGCAAGGAAAGCATGACCTCCCATAACATCCTCTAAATCATCTATTAGTAGAAAATCTGTTTGATGATTCCAAATCTCAGCAAGATTTAGATCATACTCAACTTGTCTCACGGCACCAATAGCTGGATCATAGACTCCATGAACTCTTGCCCATTCGACAAGCAGAATTACAGCAAATCCAAGAATAATTAAATGATGTCCAAGAATGAAAGTTAATTTATCAGGATTATCCCATTCAATATTGAATTTCCTTGCCTTTGCAACTTCTGATTCTTCAAGATTTCCAGGCAGAAGAAGCGAGTGAAGTAATCCACCAGCCGCAAGTACCATAGAGGAAACCAAATGAACAATAGCTATTGCTAGTACAGGCTTGGTATCTCCCATCAGAACTCCATTAGCATCAAACCCTATTCCTAGGGTAGCCAAGTGAGGAAGTGCAATAAGAGGTTGTTGACCCATTGGGACACTGGGGTCAAATCTTGATAGTTCGAAAAGAGTGAAAGCACCTGCCCAAAAAACAATTAACCCTGCATGAGCGACATGAGCAGCGATAAATTTTCCTGAGCGATTAGCTACACCTGAATTACCAGCCCACCATCCATAGGTGGTGTCTGGATTACCATAGGTTTGCATTTAGGAATTGATTAGCTTAAACGTTTTGAGAATACTTTATA
>QCTA01000044.1 GCA_003211335.1 Prochlorococcus sp. AG-670-O11
CTCAGCAGTGTTGGATGGAACTGATTTAACAAATACTAATTTAGAAGATTCTTTTGCTTATAGTACACAATTTGAAAATGTAAAAATTCAAGGAGCAGATTTCACAAATGTCTACTTGCCAAAGGATGTTTTAAGGGAATTTTGTAAAGATGCCTCTGGAACTAACCCTTTTACAAATAGAGAAACTAGAGAAACTTTGGAATGCGACTATATTTAAATTTAAGCAAATGAAAGTTCTTTTTTAATTTTTCTCTCTTTATAAAGTGATCGTCCCACGGGCCAACCTAAAGTAGACAAATGTCGTATTAAAATATTTGAGTATCTGAAATTTAATTTACTAGAAGAATTGATATCCAATTCATTTAAAGTTTTTATTAATAAATGAAGGTCTTGCTCTTTACCTCTCTTTTTATCTAATAAAATCGAATCACTTTGTAAAACCTTTTTTTTCAGTACATTATCATTTTCAGCAAAGCCTACTTCTATTGAATTAAACCTATCAGAAAAAAGAGTATAAACTATTCCAAATTTAGATTTTTGAGGAGCTAGATTTAAAGATGATGAAATTAATTTACGATATTCTTTATTAATATCTTTTTTAAGTACCATTTTATTTTTGTTCGTTTTGAGAAATTTCATATTTTTCTAATAAATTATTCACTTCTGCTAAAGCAATTCTTTTCTGACAAGCAGAATCATATCGATTTATTGCTATTGATGGAATTGAACCCTTGCTCTTCATTTCTCTAAGACCAGTTTCTAAACATTGAAATGCAACACTTGATAGATCTCGGCCTTCTGCAGCTGCCCAAACCTTTAAAAGATAATTGAGATTTGATGGGACGGAAATTTGAACTTTGTTTGAATTAGAAGTATTTAAAGCAATGTCATCGAGGCTTGTTTCTTTTGAGGATATAGTTTCTTTAACTTTTTTCTTTAAAGTTCTAACTTGTCCTAATGCATCTTGATTATTTTTAAATTTCCTCTCTATTTCAAATAAATCTTCTTCGGTATTAATTAAAGCTTCTAACGCCCACTTTGCATCATCCTCCGCAATAGTTGTGCTCTTAAGCCATTCATCTCTAATGTAAGACCAATTTTTGGACATAAATTCTTAGCTGTAATTTAACAATAGTTCAATCTATATAGATTGTCCATAAATTCTAATTAGAATATAAACGGACTGTAGTATTTATACTCGCTTTATAAATTTCAAAGATTTAAAAAATGTTTTTATTATTTGCTTTAAACTTTCGATCTTTGGCACGACCCACAGTTCTAAGCAAATAAAAATAGCTTTACGGATTAAAGTCTCTACATCTAGATCTTTCGTTTTCAAAATATTTGATTGCACTATCCCATTGTGATAAATCCGCATCTTTCCCAAAAATATATAAATCCATTTGCTTGGAATAATTTACTGATTCAATCCAACTATTCATTGAGGAATTACAAAAAATTGTACTTCCAAATTTGTCGTAATCTATAGAATCCCTTTTTGCAGCAAATTCAGCATTTGCACGTTTCTTATCTAATTCTTTGTATTTCAAATCCTCAATAGTTGGTTTTGAAAAAATTAAAGATGGTTTTTTATCTAAGTTTATATATGCAAGAAGGCATCCTCCAATAACAATAAGAACAGCCCCTCTAATTAGCCAAGTTATAGTTTTATCCATTAATACTTAATTTTGTATTGACACGGCAAAGTAAAAACAAGAAACCCTTCCAGAAATTCCCACTACTAGAAGGGTTATTAAATCGAGTACACTACTATACGTAATCAATCTATGTCTTGTAGTTGAAAATATATTCAACTCATTGAGGTTTGGCCTCAATTAATTTATAGCAAAATAATTATAATCTAACCTATTTATTTACTACTTTTCCTCCATAGGGTCTAACTATTTTATCTAACAAAATACGTATATCTTTATTTTTAAGTTTCTCTATTTGCTGCAAATTTTCAAGAAGATCACATATTTGATCCTGTGTATCTTCATTTAATTCCGAAATTGCCATAACTAATCTCTTTCAATAAGTTCAATCTTATATCCATCAGGATCTTCAACAAATGCTAGAACAGTTGTGCTGTTTTTCATCGTTTTTGGTTTAGTCGTAACATTACAGCCGTTATCTTCTAATCGCTGGCAAATGTCATATATATCTTTTACACCAATAGCGATATGTCCATACTTATTTCCAAGCTCGTAGTCCTCTGATTTCTTGCTCCAATTATGAGTTAACTCAATTACTGCATTATCTTTCTCAGAACCATAGCCAACAAAAGCTAAAGTAAATTCTCCATGAGGATAATCTTTCCTTCTTATAAGATTCATTCCTAATCTATTTACATAAAAATCTATAGACTTATCTAAGTCACCAACTCTCAACATGGTGTGTAAGATTCTCATTTAAAGTTTAATTGTTTATTTACAATGATATTTAGTAAAGTTGGTTTTTTTTAAAATACGTTAAATTAAATATAAAAGAGTAGGTTTTAATTGAATCAATTAATTCAACGAGCAACTTCAGTTATTTTTTATACTTTGCCATTGAAGGCTTCATTGCCTTTTGGATATTCTTTATTATATAAATTTTCTTTTTTAAAATTACTTTTATTGCTTACGTTCCCTGTTGCGATAATTGAAAGATCCTTACCTTTTGGGGGTTTATTATTTTTTATAATATTGTTTGCAGGAGTTGTAAGAAATCCAAATGTACCTTATTTCATAAGATATAACGCTTGCCAAGCATTACTTCTTGATATTGCCTTGATCATAATTAGTTATCTATTACGTATTTTGCCTTTAGTTGAATTTGGTTCAATAGTGTTTATGTTTACACTATCTATTTTAATTTTTTCTATCTTCCAGTGTATTAATGGCGTTGAACCTGATATACCGTTTATTAGCAAATCTGTAAGAATGCAAATTTAAAGAACTTCTTAAGTTTTTGTTTACTTGGTTTTTCTTTAACATTCATTTAAAATGGATTCCCATCTTTTTTGACTAGATTTTATAGCTTCCATTGGTGGTTCTGTTCCACCTACTTCAAATGCTTTAATTAAGGATTTATTAGCTAATAATCCTAAACTTGCAGCTTCTCTCTGTCTTGAACATATATTTTTTCTAGAACCCTCTTTGAGAGTAGTTTCTATTTCTTTGAGAATTTTGCTGGCTTCGTTTGATTTAGAGTAAAAATCATTCATATAAACATCAAGAGGTGTTTCAGCTAGCGTTTTATTTGGTGAAACGATGAAAGTTAACAAAATTAAAAAAGAGATAATGATAAATCTGCTCATTTCAAAGTCTCAGATAATTTATTTTTTGATCTCTTTAATACTAAATAAAAAGTAATAACACTAATGGTCCCTGATGGGCCAATAAAAACATGCCAAATTTGGTTTCCAGTTGTTGATAGATTTGTTCCAAAGAAAGTTGTAAAAATAATGCCAAAGATTGGGTAAGCAATGAAGATCCAATCTTTAAACATTCGTTGCCAATTGATGATTAAAAATATGCTAATAATTACTTGAAATGTGAGAGCGATCGTTTTATCAATTAACAAATAGGAAACTATTGAGCAAAAACATAGGAAGATATTTGTTCCAATCGCAAATTTGTTTTTATTAACTGATATGGTTAAACTTGTTAAACCTAATGCAAGAAAAGTATAAAAAAACCAATTAAAAAGAGAAGAATGATCTATATAAATCCAATTTGTTTTTGTATGATCAATCATCTCAAACATTGAGGCCAAACCTAAAAAAGTAAAACCAAAGGGAATAAAAATATGGTTTTTTATATTTTGAAATTTATTAATTGATTTAATTCCAAAAATTATTGGAACAATTACTGCTTGCAAATGTGCAGAAAATAAGAGAAAGAAAAACAAATTTATTTAAATATCTTCAACTTACTTTAAATTTAAATTTTATATGAAGGTTTAAATTATCTCAAAAGAGAAATATACCATTGGCCAACTAAGACAATTAATAATGTGAGAACCAGTGGAAAAGCAGGGTAGCGAGTTTGGAAATTTGCTGGTGGCCAAGGAGACCATGAGATAAGTCTGCCTTTGGGTTCTTTTGAAGGAATTATTTTTTTTGTTTTGTTGGTACTTTGTGTTTTTGTTGCAAATCCTTTTTCCATAGCTAATACTAAAAATTAACCTTAACAAAAACAAAAATAAACAGTGTATTTAAAACCAAATAAGATCTGTATTGGATTACTATTTGAATAGTATTGTTTTTAATATGGGAGAAGCTAAAAGAAGGAAAGATCTGGGTTTACCCCCTAGAGAAAAAGAATTTGTTTTACCCGAATTTAATAAAGATAAGGTCAAGCAGAAAGTTAGAAATACTTTATATAAATATCCGATTATTCCTTTCGTCTTTTATGGTGTTGCAATTGTTATCCTCTTTCTTGGCGTATTTAGTGTCATTAAATACTATAAGTAATAATTGATAATTTTTTTTTAATAAATATAAATGTGGGAATTAGAAAAGATCGCAAAAGTTTTAAAATATAGAATGTTGAAATCAGAAGAAGGACTAGATAATAAACCCTCTATATTATTCTGTGGAATGGATTCCTATCAAAAGAGAGATCTTCATAGCGAAGCAAAAAAAGCAGGATTCAAACCTGTATATTCAATGAAGCATCCATCAATAAAAGTCGTGATGCAAAGTTCATCATCAAGAAAAATAGAAACTGATAAGTTCAAAACGACCACTATCGACATAGAGCATTTTTGGTATATGTGTAGACATCTTTTATGAAAAATGATTTATTAATATTCAGATGAATGAAGCAAGCGTCCTAAAAGTTAATCAATAAAACTTTAAGATCAAAGAATAAGTAGTTCTATAATCTAGATAGAAATCCGCAACTTGTTCATTCATCCACAGAGTGAAAGGTAACTAGAATTTTAATAGTATTTAGTAGATAAACAGCAAAGGTAACAACAGTGCCACTTCAAAGTTGTAATTTAACTATGCATTCTAAATCAATTGGTTAAATTGTAGTCATTATTATTTTTGTAGAAGCCAACTAAATTTAAAATAAATAAAAGGTAACTTTGACAAAATGGCTACCAGAATAAATAAATATTTAAGTGAAGTAGGTTACTGCTCAAGAAGAGTGGCAGATAGACTAATTAAAGAAGGAAAAGTAACCATTAATGGTAAAATTCCAGAAATGGGCACTAAAATAGGGGATGGTGATCAGTTAGAAGTTGAAGGTCAAAAAATAGAAAAAACAAAGAAACAAAAAAAAATATATTTAGCCTTTAATAAACCTTTAGGAATTATTTGCACAACAGATAGAAAAGTAGAACCGGACAATATCATAGATTTCATTAAATATCCAACAAGGATTTTTCCTATTGGAAGATTGGATAAGCCTAGTGAGGGATTAATTTTTTTAACTAATGATGGAGATATAGTAAATAAAATACTCAGAGCAAGAAATAATCACGAAAAAGAGTACATTGTAAGCGTTAATCGTCCGATTAATAAAGACTTTATTCAAAGAATGAGTAATGGAGTTGAAATTTTAGACACCATTACAAAGAGTTGTTTCGTAAAACAATTGGGGGTAAAAAAATTTAAAATCATACTCACTCAAGGACTTAATCGTCAGATCAGGAGAATGTGTGATTCTTTAGGCTACAGAGTACAGTCATTAAAGCGTGTAAGAATAATGAATATTAAGTTAGACGTACCAACAGGAAAATATCGTGAATTTACCAAAGAAGAACTCTTAGAACTAAATAGATTACTCGAAGACTCTTCAAAGATATTTGACTAATCAAAAATCCTTGTTTCCAATAAAAAGTGTTTTTGGTTTTCCTAAAAACATAAGTTATCCTTCTTGTCTTTAACTGTGGCACAGGGAGTGAATTTAGAGTCGTTGTAATATGTACATAACTGACCTGAACTGTATAAGGAAATTAGTTGATAAGTTATATTATCCCAAATACAACTCAAATACT
>QCTA01000045.1 GCA_003211335.1 Prochlorococcus sp. AG-670-O11
AATGGCTTAAAAAAGTAAATTCAAGACCAAGATTAGGAAGAGCTGTAAGCCTTCAACTAGACATTAATGAGAAGATGAAAGAGTTTTTGATTTAAGGCTTTCAGATATGTAAGTTAGCCCAGCTCCAACAAAGAATAAAAATATTATGGAAATTGAGAGCAATGACATAGTTAAAGGATCTGTTGAAGGTGTAATTACTGCGGATAAGATTGCAGAGGAAATTACCACTATTTTCCAATTTGATATCATTTTTTCTGTAGTAATAATTCCAAGTGAACCAAGAATAAATTGCAAAACTGGTAATTGAAATGCCACAGCAGTGCTTGACATTAACAATAAAACAAAATCAAAGTATCTCTCTATGGACCATGTTGGTTCAACTATATCAGCTCCAAAATTTATAAAGAATTTTATTGCCGCGGGAACTAATATCCACCAGGAAAAAAGCAAGCCAAGAAAAAATAATAAACCTGATCCAAAAACAGCCGGTAAAATTAGGTTTTTTTCTTTTTTAGTTAAACCTGGAGAAATAAATAATATTAATTGATAAAAAATGTATGGAATAGAGACGATTATTCCGCTATATCCCGCTACTTTTATGGCAACAAATAAAAATTCTCCAGGAGCAAGTTGTAATAAATGTATATCACTTGCAGGAATCTCTAAAAAAGAAATTAAAGGCTTAATTATTAAAAAACTAAAAAAAATGCAAATTAATATTGAATAAAAAGAATTTAGTACTCGTTGCCTCAGCTCATCTAAATGATCAGTAAAACTCATCGAATCATAGTTATTATTCTTACTATCTTCTTTCCTCTTCATTATTGAACTTATTTTATATTTTTGAATAGATCATCATTTATTTTTTTAAAAAAAGCTTAATTTTGATTGTTAGTAGCTAAGAACTATTTACTTAATTTTGGATTCGTCGGATCAGGTAATAAAAATGGAGGAGCGTCATTTAAAGAAGATTCTCCATAAGTTTCATATTCTCTATAACCACCCATTTTCCCATTTGTTTTCATCAAAGCACTTACGAAAGCAAGTAAAAGAAAAACAGTTGGGGCTCCAATAATTAATGCTGCCCCGAATAAGTATCCTACAATAAATTCTGGGAAACTATGATTACCTAAAAATTCGTGAGTTCCAAGTAGAAAATCTAACATTTAACAAAATTATTTTTTCTTATTATAAGCTAAATTACTCTTTTAAGAATTTTTTTAATGTAATCTTTTCCTCTTGTAGGATTACCCCAAAGAATTTCTACATTATTGAACGAAACGCAACCAGGACCTCCTTTTGTTATTTTTTGGAGATCTTTTATATTTACAAGACTTATAGGGACTTTAATATTCATTTTTGCTTTACTAAATAAAGCTGCTAAATCTGCTGATATTTGAATGTCTTCATCTGATGGGTTTTGAGATGAAGACTTTAAAACAACATGACTTCCGGGTGATTCTTGTGCATGAAACCAAAGATCCCCTTTTTTTGAAAACTTAAAACTTATTAGATCATTTTGCCTCATATTTCTTCCTATTTGTATTGTTAAGCCTTTTGGGGTATTTATTTCTATTGGAGATGATTCTAATCCAGATGAGTTTCTTTTTTGTTCTCTCATATTTTTGATTCTCACATTAAACTCTCGACAAATTTCAGCTTTAATTTCTTCCAGTAAGTTGATTCTGTTTGTTTGATTCTCATTTTTTAGAGAATTTAAGTTATCCAATAGAGCACTAAATTCTTCTAATCGATCAAGTTTGTTTTTATAAATATCAATCCTTTCTTTAATTAAATTTTGTGCTCTTTTAAGTTTTTTTGACTTTTTATAAAGCTTTTGGCCTTTGATAATATCTTTTTTTTGTATCTCATGAGTCATGAATATTTTGTCAGCCTTTTCTTTATATATTCGATAATTTTCTGAGTTTATTAAAAGATCAGATTGCAAATTTAAATTCTTTTTCTCAAGAGTTGTTTGTTTAAATATTATTCCATCAATTTTTTTTATTAAGGCTTCAATTTTTCTTTGTTTTAAATAAAAATCATAATAATTTTCTAATCCATTAATTTGATCAATATTATTTTTATTATTTATTTCATTCTTTAAAAACCAAACTGAATAAAAGAAATTGTTAAAAATTGAGAAATTAAAGTTGTTATTATTGAACCTATTAATCCATATTTTCCAACTTTGGTATATCTTTTTTAAGTTGGTTTCACTTATGAAATCAATATTTTTATTCATTATTTGTACACTGCCCAGATTACTAAAAGTCTCAAGTTGCGTTGTTAAAATTGGACTTACACCTTGATAAGTATTTATTAAGCAGTATTTAAGTGATTCAGGAACTGAAGAAATAGATTCCTTCCATGTTTCATAAGATTCGATTGGACTAGGCTCTTTTTTCATGATTTTGGGAGGCTCTGAATAGATAGAGCCTGTAGAAACGGTTCGAAAGCTAGATTGATTAGAATTTATTTGTTTACCAACTGCAATTATTTTTTGATTATTATCTAGGTAAAAAATATTACTGTGTTTTCCCATTAATTCAAAAATTAAGTATTTATTTATTTCATCTCCAGGCTTTTTTGCAAATCCAAATTTAATAACTCTCTCAAATTTATGTTGTTTTATCGTAACTAGAGCCATATATTTCAATCCATATCTTAATTGTTTGGAGAGGGTGCTTTCTGCTCCTATTTTTTCAGGCCTATTTATTTTAAGTATTCGTGCAGAATCACTATCCCAAGAAACTTCTATCCAAGTTTGGCTATTTATTCCTCTTAAACAGAATTGAATTATATTAGGTTCGGGTTGTTGAGCAGTCTCAAACCTTGATGGTAAAACTTCTTCAGATAAATCATGCAATACAGATTTTATAGATGTAATATCCATTATCTGAGGTACACCCTTTTGCATTATTTCTTGTAATTACTCACCAGCATCTATTTTACTGTAAAAATTTTAATATGAAAAATTTAAAAAAACTAATAATTATCACTGGCCCTAGTGGAGTTGGAAAAGGTACGGTTGTTAAAGAACTTTTAGATAGAAATAAAGATATTTGGCTTTCTATCTCTGCAACAACAAGAAATCCCAGAATTGGAGAGAAAGATGGTGAGAATTATTACTTTATAAGTGATGAAAAGTTTAAAGATATGATCGATAAAAAAGAATTTCTTGAATGGGCTCAATTCGCAGGAAACTATTATGGAACCCCCTTATCGACTGTTAATGAAAAGATTGAAAAAGGATTTATTGTATTACTTGAAATTGAAGTTGAAGGTGCAAAACAAATTAAAGAAAAGTTCCCAGAAGCTTTATCAATATTTCTTCTCCCTCCAAGCAAAGCAGAATTAGAAAAAAGAATAAGAAATAGAGGTACTGAAAAAGAGGAGGCAATAGACAGACGACTTATCAGAGCTGACTACGAAATTGCATCCTCAGATGAATTTGATTTTGTATTAACAAATCATGATGTTGATGAGACAGTAAAAGAAGTTTTCAAAATAATTAAGTCTTGAAAGTTCTTTTTAAATCTCAGCTCATTGGATGAAATAATAAATCAGGAAAAAATCTATTAAATTCAATAATTATTCCAGCAGTAAGGCTTAGCCAAACTGCGGCAACCACTGGTGCTGACCTGATAAATTTTGTGTTTAAGATTTTGAACATTGGATTTTAAGTTTTTGTGAAATGATTTTTTATCTAGGGCCATTAAGTGTAATATTATTATCTTTCTCTCTTAAATCTCCGTTTCTCCCTTGCTTATTAGCTAATAAAGGCCATTGAGCGCCTTTTATAAGGCATTTTTTTGCTAAGTCTAAATCAATAATAATTTCAAGATCTGCAGGGTTCTTAGTCTTCTTTGATTCAATCAAATACTCTCTTCCAGACCATCCTATAATTCCTGCAATATAGATAAATAATACTCCAGGAATAAGTAAGTCGCCTTCATGACCTCTATTTAAGAGTGCTCCCCATGGTTCAAGTGGTGGCCCTATTATTAAATGAGGCAATCCATCATCACCACAAGCTGCTTTGCCATATCTTTCAAATCTTGTGATATCTTTTTGGGTTTTAGCAGAACTTGCTCGTTCAATAAATTTAGGATTCTCTGAACATGTTGTTAGCGCGGAGGCTGTAAATTCTGTGCTTGCTCTATCTGCATTTAATGCCGGCCCATTAGCAGCTAAAGCAATTGGGGTTATTCCAAGAAAGAGAAAAACCGAAGTTATAATTGAAAAAAAGAATTTCATAAGTTGCAATCTTTAATTCCTTTTGATGTTTTAATTAAGAAATTATTATTAAAATAAAACAGTATCGAATCAAATATGCAAAAAGTTCTAGCTATTGAAACAAGTTGTGATGAGACTTCTGTTTCCATTGTTTCTAGTAGTGATGATATTTATAAAATACATTCAAATATTGTTGCATCACAAATTGAAGATCATTCTAAATGGGGAGGAGTGGTGCCAGAACTCGCGGCAAGAAAGCATTTAGAGTTACTCCCTTTTGTCCTTGAAGAAGCTCTAGAAGAATCAAAAATAAGTATTGAAGGAATTGATGTTATAGCCTCAACCGTCACACCAGGATTAGTAGGCTGTTTAAGAGTTGGCTCAATAACTGCAAGATCACTCTGTACTTTATACTCAAAACCTTTCTTAGGGATACATCACTTAGAGGGTCATCTATCTTCAATATTATTTTCAAAGAATTATCCTAAGCCTCCTTTCTTGACCTTACTTGTTAGTGGTGGACATACTGAATTAATTAAAGTTGGAGAGAGAAGAGAAATGCAAAGGCTTGGAAGAAGCCATGATGATGCCGCTGGTGAAGCGTTCGACAAGGTTGGAAGGCTATTGGGCCTTAGTTATCCTGGGGGTCCTGCAATTGCGAAAATTGCTAAAAAAGGTAATGCCTCAAAATTTAATTTACCTAAATGCAAAATCTCCGATAAAAAAGGTGGTTTTTTGAAATATGATTTCTCTTTTAGTGGTTTAAAAACAGCTGTATTAAGATTGGTTGAAAAAATAAATTTAAATGGGGATGAAATACCAATACCAGATATTGCTGCAAGTTTCGAGAGGGTTGTAGCAGAGGTCTTGGTAGAGAGGACAATAAAATGTGCAAATGATTATAGTTTAGATAATGTCGTCGTTGTAGGTGGAGTTGCTGCTAACGATACGTTAAGAAAAATGATGATTAGTGAAGCATGTAAAAAATCTATTAAAGTTCATTTAGCTCCTATTAATCTTTGCACAGATAATGCGGCAATGATTGGAGCAGCTGCCTTATTTCGACTCAAATATAAGGTTCATGAAAGTTCTCTTAAATTGGGAATTTCAGGAAGACTTCCTATTGACCAAGCAAATACTCTATATGGAAAAACCCCTCCTTTCTAAAACTAATGAAAAAACAATCCAAAATTGAGCTCAAAGAATCTAAAAAGTTTGTTGATAAACAAGAGCTTAATTTATGGAAAAGAGGTATTACTCCTCAAGCAGAAATTTGGAATGGAAGAATGGCTACAAT
>QCTA01000046.1 GCA_003211335.1 Prochlorococcus sp. AG-670-O11
TTTGCTGTAAACAATGTTGGGATATTGTTTTAAAAGAAAGCCAATATTCTTATGGTGGAACAAGAAAATCAAAATAAAAAGATTAATAACTAATTTTCTAAACTCCAGCTAGTTTTTGTTTAGCTTGTCGTCTTTTTAAAATTGAATAAGTTTGTGAAGCCCATTTTCGAGAAATATCAGATTCAGTAACTAATATCTTTCTAAGTAATTTGCCTATTTTAAATACTTCTACTAAGCCTAGATAAATTATTACCAGCACCTTAGTTATGTTTATTGCAACTGCTGCTATTTTTTCAATTCTTTGATCTTGCATTTGTACTTATTAAAGCCATCTAAAATTAACAGAGGTAAGAAATTATGCAAATGCAATGGCCTATAGATTAAAAATAACTTTTAAATAAAGAAGTTTTTTTCCAACCTTCATCTAGTAATTTTTTATATTCTTTTCTAGCGTCTTCCATAGTTTCTACTCTTGAACCTTTCATATCTGGTTTACTTGATCGTTTATAAACGCAACCATAAGAAATCATCATTGCATCAATAGAAGGGGAATGCTTGGTTATATCCTCGAATGGTTCAAATACTTTTATTCTTGATCTATCCCTATTAATTAACGTAAATTGATCTGTTTTTTTCATAAATAAAGTATATAAAATTCCACAAAATGAGAGGAAAAAATCCTAAATATTGGTAAAAAGAGTTTGATGATTAACTCGCGGGGGTGTGACTTAGTTTTTATTATAAGTTCAATAATTTGCATACTACTTATTTAATTATGGGAGAAGCTAGAAGAAGAGAGGAGCTTGGCCTACCTCCAAGAGAAAAAAAAATTGAAGCTAATAAATCGGATAGATACTTTTCTTGGCTTCCTATTACTAAATCAACAATTAAAAAATATCCTTATATGGGAGTTGCAACTATGGCATTAGGAGGAATTATTTTCTTAGTAAGCGGTGGAGCAAATAGTATTAGTAATTAATTAAGCATCTTTTTGGGGATCTTCGAAGATACTAGCTCCCCTCCTAGCTCCCCTTTCTCATATGAGATTGCAGACAATAAAAAAGAGAGATTGAAAAAAAACATCTATATGACTTGGTTTTTAAATGGTCGGGGCGACAGGATTCGAACCTGCGACCTAGTGCTCCCAAAGCACCTGCACAAACAAGGCTATAGTGGAGACTTATTTTACGATTAGGGGTTTCTGCCATTAATGGCAGTTTGTAAAGTGCCTAAAAGTTTCTTTATGGGCACTTATCTTGACATCTTGTTTAGATTTAATAAGGAAATATTTTTAAAATTAATGAAAAACCTTTTTTTCTCAATTATTGCGGCTACTACAACATTTCCTCTTGCGGCAAATGCAGAATATTATTTAGCCTTCAGTTCCTACAAGCAATCTAATTCAGGCAGCAATCAAAGAATTGCTAACTATACTAGTCCCTCTGTAAAATTCGTTTTGTTTGAAAATCTTGAGAAATGCGAAGCTGCCGGTCAAGTTATTATGAGTAATCTTTATATGCCAGTAAAATTTTTTGATGGTAAGTACATTTGTGTTGAAAAATGAGATTTAAATTTTTTGCTTATTTAAGTTCTATATTCTTTGCAGTAACAACTCCAGCCTTTGCCGATTTTGGGGATGCTGATTTCCCAATTGATTTTTTTGATAAAAGTCCAAAAAGTTATCATGATGTTTGGTGCAGAGAAATGGAAAAGGAATGTAGAGTTAGATTTCAAGGCCAAGCGATGTGGGTAGAAGGGCAAGGTGGAATTGATACCTCACAATATATTATTCTTAGATACAGATACGAAGACAGGGAACACTATAACTATTTAACTTATAGAACCCAAAATGGGATTCAAAAAACAGCTCTATTTTTAATTTCAAACAACAATACTCAAAGAGATTTTTTTAGGGCAATTCAAAGATGGAAAGATAATGATTCTCTTCCAATACCAAACTATAAACTTCCTGGCAGTCAAGGACCTCAAGATACTCAAGGTAGAAGTAAGGGATTAAATCCTTATTAAAAACTTATATCTTAAGCATCTTTTGGGCACTTTTGGGCACTCTACTTTTTAGGTTAAATATATTATTAGTTGAGACTTACTGCTATAACTGATCGGGGCGACAGGATTCGAACCTGCGACCTAGTGCTCCCAAAGCACTCGATCAGCAAAATGCGACAGTACCCTTGAGAACGAAGTGAGGCTATAGCTTATTTGTTGGTATGACTAGGATTGATATGAGTCTCAAGAATTGTCTTATATGCAGCAAAGTGTTGCAAAGTTAAGCATTTGATCGCCCAAGGATCGCCCGGCTATGACCTAGTGTCATAAAGACACTAATAATTTTCACGAGCCGATCATTGTCACATTGTGGCCTTAAGTATTAAATAATGCAGGCTCAGCTTTTTTATGCAAGTAGTAAGCGTTTTAATTGAGCTGCTAGATTATATATCAAGAATTATTGATTATATCAAAATAATTTGATGTATTTCTTAACCTTTGAATTTCGTCTTTTGTTTGATGCTATAAATGAATTGACTTTAATTAAAGTGGCTAATGAGTATTTTCAAAAAAACTCTCATTTTATCTTCTGCAATTACATTAATACTTGCTCCATCTGCGATGGCTTCAAAAAGATTGAGTGGAGCTGGTGCATCATTTCCTTCGAAAATTTATACCAGGTGGTTTTTTGACTTAGCTAAATCTGGAGGTCCTAGAGTTAATTATCAAGCAGTAGGTTCAGGATCTGGAAGAAAAGCTTTCATAGACGAAACTGTTAATTTTGGTGCATCAGATGATCCAATGAAAGATTCTGATATAGAGAAAGTTAAAAGAGGACTCGTACAAATACCGATGGTTGGTGGAACAATTGCGTTTGGATATAACTATGATTGCGATTTGAAATTAACTCAAGAGCAGGCTGTTCAAGTAGCAATGGGAATGATAAAAAATTGGAAGGAATTAGGATGTAAGTCAGGTAAATTAACTTGGGCGCATCGCTCTGATGGCTCAGGCACGACCAAAGCTTTTACAAATTCGATGGAGGCTTTCTCTAAAACCTGGAATTTAGGTACTGGTAAATCAGTTAAATGGCCTTCCGGAGTTGGCGCAAAAGGTAATTCTGGTGTTGCAGGTGTTATTCAAAATACTCCAGGTGCAATTGGTTATGTAAACCAGTCATACATTAAAGGTAATGTTAAGGCTGCTGCACTTCAAAATCTTTCTGGTGAATTCGTTACCCCCAATACTGAGTCAGGTGCAATAGCTTTAAATGGAATAAATCTTGATGAAAACTTGGCGGGTAAAAATCCCAATCCTACTGCTAAAGGAGCTTATCCAATAGCAACATTGACTTGGATACTTGCTTACGAAAGAGGTAATGGAAGAAATACTAAGGCAATTCAAGATACATTCTATAAATTGCTCAGCGATGAATATCAAGATAAAGCTCCTGCCTTAGGTTTCGTTCCCTTGAAAGGAGAAATTTTAAAAAAATCAATTGAGGCTGTTGGAAGAATAGGAAGGTAATTTAGAACTAGTAAGCCAAGCAATAAAAATCAAAATAGAGGAAGTATATAAACAATACTGCATACCTATAGTGGCATTTTTACCGAGCATAAATAACAAGCCAGATAGTAGGGTTCCAAATAATCTTCCAGCTGCGTTAGCCATATAGTAATAACCAACATTTAAACTTACTTTCTCATAATCTGAATAAGCCAAAATCAAGTACGAATGAGTAGATGAATTCATTGCAAAAATAAAGCCGAATATTATTAATCCAATAACAATTACAGGACCTAATGATTTATCACCGTTTAATGCTCCAGCAATAAATAAAGGAATAAAAGTTAAGATAAGTCCCCAAAATTGAACGGTAGTTTTTGTTGGGCTATTATTTTTCCCCCATACTTTTCTAAGTAATGGAGCTAATACTTGAAAGAAACCATAGATTATTATCCATCCACCCAAGAAGAGTCCTATTTTTAAATAATCCCATCCAAAAGAAATGTCTAAAAATACTGGAAGAGCTACTACAAACCAGACATCTCTTGCTCCAAATAAGAAAAACCTGGCACTTGAAAGAATATTAATACCTTGAGACTTTGAATAAAGATCTTTAAAGATTGGCTTTCTTTTCATTTTCCCTGAATCTTTAGGAAGACATAAAGTTAAGAAGAATGCCAAGCATAGACCTAAACCCATTATTCCAACTGCATTATTAAAGCCCAATAGCTTGTATAAGAGACCCCCTAGGAAGAAGCCAACACCCTTGAGTGCATTTTTGGATCCTGTTAGAACTGAAACCCACTTAAACAATTGTTTTTGACTATTTTGATTATTCTCTCCTGAATCTGGAACTATTGATTTAACAGCACTTTTTGCACTCATTTTATTTAAATCTTTTGCTACCCCACTAAGCGCTTGGGCTAACATAACGTATGAGACGCTAAAGATTACTGACCAATTCTCTTTGACTGGAATCAGCATAAAAAGAGCAAGAATTTGCAGAATTGTTCCTATCCATAAAGTAAGTCTTAAACCATATCTTGCCCCTATCCAGCCTCCAAAAAGATTTGTAATTATTCCAAAAAATTCATAGAAAAGAAAAAGTAAAGCAATTTGCAGAGTTGAATAACCAAGTTCATGAAAATGACCAACAACTAGTATCCTCAATGCACCGTCAGTAAGAGTAAATGCCCAATAGTTTGCGGTAACGACACTATATTGTTGAAGGCTAGATAACTTCATAAAAACTAAAATTGCTTTTCTTTTTCAATTACATAAGAAGTAAGATCGGCAAGCCTGCAACTATAACCCCACTCATTGTCGTACCAAGCATAAATCTTTAATAATTTTGAATTTACAACCATCGTTGAAAGTCCATCAATTATTGAACTTCTACAGTCATTTAAGTAATCAGCGGACACTAAGGGTCTCTCCTCGTATCCAAGAATACCTTTTAAGTATGTTTCAGATGCTTTTTTAAATTCATTATTTACTTGCTCTTCAGTTACTTCTTTATTTAATTCAAAAACTACATCGGTTAATGAGGCGTTTAGAAGTGGAACCCTTACTGCATGACCATTTAGTTTTCCTTCTAATTCAGGGAAAATTTCAGCAATCGCCTTAGCTGATCCAGTTGTAGTAGGTATTAAGCTTTGCATGCATCCTCTCGCTCTTCTTAAGTCACTTTTGTAAAAATCTACTGGAGATTGTGTATTTGTA
This sequence comes from Prochlorococcus sp. AG-670-O11, assembly GCA_003211335.1. Next base: position 5,236 of record QCTA01000046.1, read on the forward strand.
AGGTCATGAATAGTTGTTATGACCCCATGTTTAATTGAGAAATTTTCATTAACAACTTTTACGATGGGAGCCAAGCAATTTGTAGTACATGATGCTGCTGTAATTAATTTATGTTTTTCAGGTTTATAAAGGTCTTGATTAATTCCATAAACAATATTAAGTGCTTGTTCCCCTCCAACAATTCCTTTTACAGGACAGGCAACAATTACTTTTTTTATTCCAAGAGAATCAAAGTATGGATTTAATTCTTTGGGATCTTTATTTTTCCCTGTACATTCCAAAAC
>QCTA01000047.1 GCA_003211335.1 Prochlorococcus sp. AG-670-O11
CTGATTTATTAAAAACAAAAAGTTCAAAAGAATGGATTATTGATTCCTTTGGGGCTAGAGGTTCATGCGTTTTACTTGCGGGCGAAACAGGATCGGGTAAAACCTCATTTATTTATCAAATGGCTTACGCAATATCTATGGGGAATATTTTTTTGGGAGAAATCACTACCCAAAAAAATAAAGTACTAGTTGTTCAATCAGATGAAAGTAAAAATAATGCTCTTGATAAGTTGGAGTTAATGGATATAGATGGACCAAACTCCAACCTTTATTTCTATTTCGCAGAAAATGGATGGGACAGACTAAATATTAAAAATCTGAAAGAAGAAGTTTTAAATAATTCTTTTAAAGTTGTATTGCTTGATAGCGTTACAACCTTATTAACCAATAATGGTCGTTCAATGCGCGATCCTGAATTTGCAAAGCCTCTTTATGAATTAAATAAATTAGCAAGTGAATTAAATATCCTTATTATTTGTACAGCTCATTTAAGAAAGCCAGAGGGAATTAGACATGAAGTTTCTATACACGATGTGATTGGTGCAATTACACAAAGTGCAGCCGTTAGCGATATTTGGGGTATTTGGGTACCAACAAAACAAAGCTATAAAAATCACTTTATTTTGAAATGCTTAGGTAAAAGAAATTGTAGAAAAGGAATTATTTGGAATTTAAAAGGTGATGAAGAAGATTTCAGTTTCGTTTTAAAAAGTGTAGGAGAAGGAGAATTATTACCTTCTAAGAATCAAGAATTAAGTTTCTTGATTCTTAATCTATTACATACAAAAAATGAATTTAAAACGATAAGAGAAATTGCTAATGAAACGTCTTTTAATGAGGAACATACAAGACGTATTTGTAAAAAGCTATTTCTAGAAAAAGAAATTTCTAGGAATAGAGATCAATCTACAGGAGGAAGACCACCCTGGAAGTATGGGCCTAAGACTTTTCCTACATAAACTATGTAGTCGCAAAAAAATCTTTACTATGATTAACAATATACAAAGGTTATAATTAATAGAATTATTTTTTTAAATAATAAAAAACTTATCCTATAAAATAAATGGGAAATTACTCAGAAGAAATTACAAAACTAGGAAAAAATACCCTTGATAAATTTCTTTTACTATTAGAGGAAGATGTCAAATTAAGAACACAAAAAATAAAATCTTTAGATGAAAATCACTTCAGTTATAAAAAGAAATTAAATAATTTTTATTCTTCAAATAAAAAAGTTAAAAAAGAAACAGAAGAAAAATTAAACGAAGATATATTCATGGAGCATGATCATTTTTATGAATTAACCACTTACATTATGCAATATAGAAAACTTTCAGAAAGTCAATATCTTGCATCAAATGCTTATTTTATTTATTTATTTGCAATCTTTGACCAATTTCTTCTTGCAGTTACTGAAAATGTTTTGAAAAATAATCAGGAAATAATGATCAATTACAAAAATTATTGTCTAAACCATTATGAGAAAACTAAAGATAAAACTTTATTTAAAGTTTTGCCATTTGAAGAAAAATTAATTGAATTTTTACCAAATTTATCATCACCTATATCTATTTCTAGCAAGATATTAAATATTGATTTTAAAGATGAATTATTTATTACTCATTACTTCAAACTTGTTGAAATGCGGGAGAGAAGAAATTTATTAGTTCATAGAACTGGCTTTGGTGACGATACTTATTTGAAATCGATAAAAAATCATATTTCAACATTCCCACAAAAGAAGCGTAATAAATTTATGCAAACAATAGAAAATAACATAGAAAAAAATCTTAGAATTGAACCTGACTACTTTATGGATTCAATTGAAACTCTATATTTTTTTGTTTGTATAATTGCTAATTACTCTCTTGAAAAAAATTTAGATAAAGACAGCAAAATCAATTTATTTTGTGAGCCTTTTCATGATTTATTAGTAAACACATTAGAGAATAAAACGTCAAAGACGCTTTTAAAAATCCCCAATGAGTTATTAAATATCTATAGAGAAAAGGATCTAAAAGGTAATTTAAGTTTGATGGATGATGTCGCAAAAGTAAATTGGATTTTAATCAATGATGCCTACAAAGAATTTAAAATAGAAACACTTGAAAAATTTAAGGAAGTATCTAATTCAGAAGATAAGGATGCAAAAATTTTAAAATATGAAGCAGGAATAAATAATTTAAGAGAATCAATAAATGCCTCTAATAAGTTTATAATCGAACAAATTAATGATCCAGAAAATAACAAAATAATATCCTCATTTTTGGAGAGAAATTATGCTAATTATCTCTCATGCCTTAAAAAATATATTGAAAATACTGATCACATCAATATAGAAGATTGGTATATGCATAAAAAATTATCAGAAGATATTAAATTTAGGGAAATGTATTCTGATTTTAAGAATAAAAATAAATTAATTTATAAAAAAGTAAAGGTAAACATAGCCAAAAAAAAACAAAAACGATAAAAGCCATTTGATTAAAAATGGCTTAAATCCTTTTTGATTGTTATGAGTGGGGTTCATTTATAGAACCCTCCTCAATTCGTCTTCCCCACATTTTTCTATGAAACTTTTTAGCTTAGCTGGTGGCCAACCAGTTTTAGCTGTCAAGATTTTGAATTTTTCTAATTCTTTAATCTCTATTCTTTGGCCATCATAAATATGATGGGTTTCTTTACCACTAGCTGAATGTGTTTCAGCAGATATTGAGATTGAATCTCTATCACCACCTTCAGAAGGTGTGCGATCACGATCGTCATGCTCAACTATAGATTCAAATTGGGCTTTTTCGTCCATTAATGATTCAGCAAACAATTTGATGTTTACGCTCTCTGGGGATAAATCTCCATTTTCATCAGGGACCAAATCAATTCCATCCTCATACTGGTAGAAGTATGCTGTCTGCATATCATGAGATAAATCAGATTCAGTTCTTAGTATTCTTCCAAGTATTTGAGTCCATCTTAAAGATGCCTGAATTGTGGTTAAATAAACTCCAACTCTTAGGAACTTAATATCTACACCTTCGGATATTTTGCCTACGGCAATAATCCATTTTGGTCTATTCTTAGTTCTATTTGTTTTGAAGTTTTTAATAGCTCGTTTGTCGTCACCAGTTTCTGAATGAACAACTACAGCTTCTTCATTGGTCCACTTTTTTAAGGCCTTTGCAACTGCATCAGCATGTGGAATGCTGTCACAAATAATCAATCCTCCAGCCCATTCATGCGATCTTCTACATTCATCTAATTGATCGTTTGCGGCGATCAAAATATTACGAACATATTCTGTTCCATGTGGATGTTTCTCAGTACCGCATTCAATACAAGCCTTTCTTCTTAACCTTTTAATGATTTTCCTAAGCCTTCTATTGTCTTCGGTCCTCTCACCTGTAACTGAATCAAACTTACATTCATAAATTTGATCAATATTATCGGTAAGTTTGTGTTTAACTTTTTGTTCTGAAACAAGTTGGCCATCACGCTTTTCTCTAATAGTAAAATCAACAACTCCGTTCCATTGTTTAATAACAACATCTCGAACAACTTGATCACCTAAGGCGCAATATCTTGTGTTCCATTTTGTTATTCCATATCCATAGGAATAAGCATGTGGAGGACTTAACTCAATCTGATTCCTGTAATACCTCACCCAAGGTAATTTTTGACGATCACTTCTAAATGGAGTTCCACTTGTCATTAATCGAGCAACAGTATTGCTAAAAGCTAAAGAGAAGCATTCTCCCCACCTTTTTCTCTCACCTAAGTGATGACATTCATCAGCAATGATTAATGTCTTATACCTCTTACAAACATCTCGTAAGATTTCAGCATTAACCATATTTCCAGAATCAATGTTCCGATAACCTATCTTTGCGTAAGTCGTAACGATACCGTCAAAACTTTCTGCACAAGAATTTTTCTTATTAAGATGCAGACCAATTGTTCTAGCATCATCTTCCATTTGATCTCTTAAGAAATCACTTGGAACGGTAACAATAATTTTTTCTATAAAACCTTGCTCCTTTAAATATGCACCTATAAGTAAAGAGGCAAGAGTTTTTCCTGATCCTGGGAATGCGTGAAGAATAAAAGCATTTATATCTTCTTTTGGCTTATTTATCTGCTGAACCATAGACATATAGCATCTTTGAAGAAATTCTTCTTGCCATTTCCTAAGTTCAAAGCCAGGGGGAAGCCAATTACTTACATCTATTTTTAAAGATGCAGATTTTTTAAGATTGCATGATCGGCATAGAGCTTGACCATTACTTAATTCAGTTTTACCTCCTAATGAATAAGGAGTTATGTGATCAGCGTGAAAGTCATCAAGACTTATTTCACATGAGCAATTTTGGCATTTACCTTTTGCTCTTAAAAACAATTCTTGTCTTTGTGATTGAGTAAAGAATCTGTTGTCAGTCATTTTTAAATACCTCCAAAATTTGGTTTGCTAATTGAATTGCGGAATTTTTTCCGATTCTTTTGATAATTTTTTTTGCGACTACTGATGCGTTACCTCTTACACCTACATAGCTGTAAGTTCCATACGCTTTAGCAAGTCCTGCTTCTCTTTCTGCTGCTGCTACCGAGGGAATTAAACCTCTTAAAAGTCTGTCCAAAGTATTAGATACTCTTTCAGTAGAGGTCCCTTTGCTTTTGCATAAAGAGGAATTATTTTTTAATTTTGTTAACCTGCTTATCAAGCGAGTTTTACTATCACTTGGAAGTGAGTCTTTATCTTTTAAATAACTACTCGATGCTTCAAAGAGATTTGTTTGTACTGGAGCATCTCCTGCTGATGATGTATCTAAGGAATTTAATAATTCCTTTAAACGTTCATGTGCTTTAGACCATTCAGGATCAACTTGTTTCATTAAGAAGAGAAGTTTTTGCCATCCGATCATTTTGGATTTGCCAAATCTAAAATCATCACTTAGCTGCTCTAAAGTATTAGGTTCTTCAGTAGCAATAAGTTCTAATAGATAAGTCACTGCCTCACTTGCATCTTTAGCTGAAGGTTGATGACCAGTTAAGGTTCTCATCAATTCATCAGGTTCGACGCCAAGACAATCTCTTATCCACTCAACAGCTCTTTTGTATTCCCTTACTTCTCTCCTACTTTTGATAGAAGGCATAAAGGCAACTTTTTCCCAAGCTTTTTGCTTGAAACAATCAACTAAGGCAGTTGAAAGTGCTGCTGAATTTTTAGTAGTCCAGTGCTCTTTGAGTATTTGCGTACTCAGAGTTTTTATTTGTGTATCTCTTGGTAGAGAGGACAACCAGCTTTGAGCTTCGATGGTTGCATTTTTTTCGTGTAATGTGTTCACGTTGT
>QCTA01000048.1 GCA_003211335.1 Prochlorococcus sp. AG-670-O11
GGAAGAGATTTTGTTTTAGTTTCCAATATTTTAAGAAAACTTCTTATTGAACCTACTCCATTAGATTCTTGGGGCATATTTTCATATGTTTTATAACTTGGTAACTTGAGACCTGCTATTAAGTACCATTCATCAGCGAGCCAACAAAAGCGAGTATTAATACTTTTTTGAAGACAGGATTGAATTTTTTCAACTTGTTTAATAATTTCTCTTGCATATTTTTTGCTTATTGGAATTAAGCCATCTTTTTCTGGCCTAAATTTTGTCAGACCTACTGGAACTATTGCTGTTGAGAGAACTGTTTTAAAACTTTCTTTATGAAATTTCGCAAGGTCGTAAATAGATTTTTCTAAGATGTTACCATCATTAATCTTAGGACATACAACTATTTGTGCGTGTATTTGGATTGCATTTTGCTCCAACCACCCAATTTGATCAAGAATTTGACTTGCTTTTTTATTTTTTAATAATTCTTCTCGGATTTTTGGGTCAGTGGCATGTATTGAAATAAAAAGCGGTGATAGCTTTTGAGTAGATATTCTATCCCAGTCGTCTTTGTTTAAATTCGTTAGCGTTAAATATGAACCATATAGAAAACTTAATCTATAGTCATCATCTTTTACGTAGAGACTTTTTCTTTTGCCGTTTGGTTGCTGATCTATAAAGCAAAACGGACACTTATTATTACATTGTTTGATTGAGTCAAATAATGCATCTTTAAAATTTATACCTAAATTGACATCTTGATCTTTTTCAATACTAATATTGTGAATTTTCTTATTTCTATCCAATACCGATATATCTAAAATTTCTTCACTAATCAGGATTTGATAATCAATCAAATCTCTTGGTTTCTTACCATTAATACTAATAATTGAATCGCCTGATTCAAAGCCTATTTCTTCAGCAATAGAATTATCTTCAACACTTTCGATTTCTGCTGGATTAATTTGGTAGTTAGTATTGGGAATCAAATGATCATTACTATTCTCTTTATAATTAATTTCTTTCCACACAATTAAAGGTCAAACTTTTTACTTCATACATATTGTAAACTTATATAAGACTCAAAGTATATTAAATAATCTTAAAATAATAAAAACGGTTAATTTATTTCAACTATTCGATTAATAAAATATGTCATCTGCATTTTTATTAAACTAGTTCTAATTTAATTAAAAAAATTTTTAAAACCTTAATGCATTGGAAGAATTAATTACTAAAAATTTAGAAGTGAAAGATAAGTTGGAATCTAGATTCCATAATGAATTTGATATTGTTAAAAGTACTTTTTTATCTAGGCCAATTGCTTTAAGAATATGGTCTTCGTTTTTTGTAATTTTGCCAATTTTTGTACAAGCACCATGGGTTAGATTCTCACCTATTAGCGCTCTTAGTACTACTTTTATTATTCTTTTTGTGGCTTTTTTATTAACTAGAAAAGTGGCAGATAAATGGGTTATTGTAGGTTCCTTATTATTAGGAGTCTCAGGGAGTTGGCTTGGGGGTTGTTTATTTTGGGGTTGGTTAAGTGCTTATCCAATTCTCCATATTCCAGTTGAAGCTGTCGCTTTGCCTCTTGCCATGGTCGGACTTGGAACAAAATGGAAAATCGGTTCAAGTTTTTATATTGCATCTTTATTCGGAACGGCGATTACAGATTTGACAATATTTTTGACAGGAATAATGGATCAATGGAAGGAGGTTATTACTGCGGACTCTGAAAATGCTCCATTAATACTTCAGAAAACTTCCGAAAATCTTATCCATTTAAAATCTTTGTCTATTATTTGTTTAATGGCCTTAATACTTTGGTTTATATCAAAAGAAATTTATTATTCAGCTATACCTAATTCGACAAATGGGAAGGCTCTTTTAGTATCAAGTTATGTTATTCAAACTACTTTAATTGTTGATGGTATTTTTATTTTTTTAGCGATTATACAGCCAACACTTAGTGGATTGGTTTAATGCTAAGGCCCCCATTTTCGCAAGAGCCAATATCCATTGATAAATGGGATGTGATTGTCATTGGTGCAGGAGCAGCTGGCTTAATGACTTGTTTGGAATTACCAGAAAATTTAAATGTCCTTCTTTTAAATAGGAATACAAGTAAAAGATCTTCGAGTAGATGGGCGCAAGGAGGTATTGCATCAGTAGTTAGACCTGAAGACTCCTTTTCTCTTCATGTAGAAGATACCTTAAAAGCTGGAGATGATTTGTGTGAAATAGCTGCTGTTGAAATGCTTGTGAGAGATGCGCCTAGTTGTGTTGATAGGTTACAAAAATTAGGTATGATTTTTGATCAAAGCTTTGATCAGCTAGCAACAACTTTAGAAGCAGCTCATTCTTGTAGAAGAGTTTTACATGTTAAAGATAGAACTGGAAGAGCACTTGTTGAGGTTTTGGAGGATCATATTGAAAACAAGAAGAATATTTTGCATTGTCGAGGTGTGAGAGTAACAGAATTGCTTATAGAAAACGAGGCATGTAAGGGAGTTCAGGTGCTAGATGGATCCAATTTATATTGGATTACATCTAAAGCTGTTGTTTTAGCAACAGGAGGTGGAGGACACTTATTTACCAATACTACAAATCCTGCACAATCTTCTGGAGAAGGCATTGCTCTTTCATGGAAAGCTGGAGCTGCAATTGAGGATTTAGAATTTATACAATTTCATCCAACAGCTTTAAAGTTTTATGGATCTCCTTGCTTTCTAATATCAGAAGCCCTGCGAGGTGAGGGAGCAGTTCTTGTTGACAAACATGGTGAAAGCCCAGTAAAGCATTTACAAAATGGTGATCTAGCTACCAGAGATCAAGTTAGTAGGGCAATTATGAATAATATGCATAAAAATAATGTTGATCACGTTGGGTTGGATTTAAGATTTATAGATCCTGAGAAAATTGTAGAAAGATTTCCAACTATATTAAGTAGATGTCAAGACTATGGAGTGAATCCACTTAACGAAGTTATCCCTGTCGCACCTGCAGCTCACTATTGGATGGGAGGTGTACACACTGACTTGAATGCATCTACCACAAAGAAAGGATTATATGCTGTAGGAGAAGTAGCCTCTACAGGAGTACACGGGGCTAATAGACTTGCCAGTAATTCACTTATGGAATGCCTTGTATTTGCAAGAAAGTTATCCTCTATTGACTTAAACACTCCTTTTAACTTACGAAATTCAGATAGGTATAACAAAGAAGTTTTGATGGACAATCCTCAGGAAGATTATATTTCGAGTATCTCAGAAAAGATTGATAGTTTAAGAAAATTATGTTGGTCCAACCTAGGAGTCTCTCGTAATAAAAAAAATATGATTCAACTTTTAATAATCCTTCAAAACGAGATAGATCAATTACAAAAAAACGCTTTACTTAAGAGTCTTGAGAAAATAGAAACTGATCAAAAATTGAAACTAAGTGAACCAAATAGGAGAAGCCTTAATTTATTGCTTGATTTGCAAAATAGACAAATCACAACATTACTATTATTAAAAGCTTGTCTTTTTCGAGAGGAGAGTAGAGGAGGCCATTATAGAAATGATTTTCCAACTAAAGATATCAGGTGGCAATGTCATACTAGACAGCAATTAAATAAAAAAATTATCAAAAGATTTATTAAAAATTAGAATCCCCTTTATATCCAGTCGTAATTGCTAAGTCATTTAAGTTTTTAACACCACTATATATTTCACCGTTTATTTCCCAAGATGGAAACCCTTCAATCTGCTTTTCTCTGCAAAGTTCATATTGATTATTCTTACCATCTCGGGCGCACTCTATAACAGTCAATTCTTTAACTGCTTTTTTACCAAACAATTGTTTTTGGTCATGGCAATGTGGGCACCAATAAGCACTATACATTTTAATATTATTATCACTTAGAAATTTAGCAAATTTAACTTTTTGGGGTGAGCTAGATGTTGTTATAGCGGGAGATATTTTTTCTGTATTGTTAGAAATATCAATCGCATTAGAAGGGTCAATATTGTTTGACCATATCAATCCTCCTATAAGAACTGTCAAAGCAACAATAAATCCTCTATAAAACATAGGTTCTCTACTTTCAAACTTTGCACCAATCATAGAGATAATAAAGATGGAAATAGATAAAATTGCCGAAAGAATACAAAAAAAACAATAAGCCTTGATTTTAAAGAACATTATATTTATCAAAAGGATGCTAAATACAGAAGAAGCACAAGAGATTAAAAATATTGCCCACCATATAAGTTTATTTAATTTTTCTTTTGGAGAAATTACATTAAGTGATAAAAATATTGAAAAACCTAATATTGAACTGTAAGTAATTACTCCTGCTAATGAGAGAGGGATATTGAATTGACTATTCTCGAATAATGTACCCCAAGGGCTATTTAAAACTGTTTCGCAACCATTTTTGATTCCGGGACATGAAAGAGAGTTAAATAATCCCCAATTTTTTAAAGTAATAGAACCTGTATCAACTAATCCAATGGTGCTCAATATAGCAATTATAATTTTTGGCCATTTTAAATCTTTTATATTTCTACTTTTTAAGGTCTTAAGAGACATAGATCTTTAATGTTTGTAATTTTCAGAATCTGTTCTAATATTATCTTTGAATGAGACTTATAAACAAGTTTCTTTATTAATTATTTCTTATCTGATATTTAAATTACGTGAAGCAAAATAATCAAAATGTAAAGGATAAAAAAAATTCAAAGGTTGCTTTTAGTCACGTTGGGTGTGAAAAAAATCTTGTTGATACTGAACATATGCAAGGGTTATTAGATAAAGAGGGATATGAAGTAGGTAATGATATAAACGATGCGAATGTGGTAGTGGTCAATACTTGTAGTTTTATAGAAACAGCGAGGGAAGAATCTATAAGAAAGATAATTGAATTTACTGATCAAGGTAAAGAGGTAATAGTGGCTGGTTGTATGGCCCAGCATTTTAAAGAAGAACTTTTAA
>QCTA01000049.1 GCA_003211335.1 Prochlorococcus sp. AG-670-O11
TACTATTTTTACACTTTAGTTTAGAAATTTTTTATTGCATATTTTCTAATGACAAAATTAAGCTTCTAAGTACTTTTGCTGCAACTATGCTGCTAACTCCGCTTTTATCAATTTCTGGAGATAATTCCACAATGTCTGAAGCCACAATTCTAAAGTCTCTTAAAGTTTTCAGGATTTCTTCAAAATCATTCCAAAAAAATCCTCCCGGTTCTGGAGTTCCCGTCCCTGCTAATAAACTGGGATCAAACCAATCTAAGTCTATTGTTAAATAAATTGGACACTTAGAGTAGGGTATAAGAGCTTGTCTTAACTTTTGTGCATTTCCTCCTGGGCAAAAGTTAACTAATTGATTATTGTTATGCATAATTTGAAATTCTTCTCTAGTCCCACTTCTTATTCCTACTTGCAAAATTTTCTTTTCAGGTAGCACCTCTAAGCATCTTTTCATTGTACAAGCATGACTATGTTTATTTCCTATATATGATTCTCTTAAATCTGCATGAGCATCTAGTTGAACCAATATCAAATCTGGATATTTTTTTACTAATGCTTCAATAGCACCTGTGGTAATAGAGTGTTCACCTCCAAGCATAATAGGACTAAGGCGTTTATTAATTAAAAAATTTGTTGCTGATTTGACCGATTCAATAACTGACTTTGAGTCAATTTTATCAATAATTATTGTTAGAAGTTTTATTAATTAATACAAATTTAGTTGCATTCCATAATTTATTCGCAAAATTTCTTGAAGCTTCAACAGTTGAAGATGTATCGTTTTTCCGATCAAAATCAAGCCGAATATCTTGTCCAGCGCCTGCAACTTCTCGAATCAAAGCAAATCTCAAAGCATCAGAACCATATTTATCGATTAATAGTATTGGATCAATACCATTTCCTGAACTTTTACTCATTTTTTTATTATTTTCATCTCGAACTAGACCATGAATATAAACATCCGTAAAAGGAATATTATTTGTAAAAGTATTCCCCATCATTGTCATTCTGGCCACCCAGAAGAAAATAATATCGAAACCCGTTACAAGAACACTATTTGGATACCATTTTTTAAAATCAGGGTCATTTGTATTTGGCCAACCAAGGGTTGAGAAAGGCCATAAACCACTTGAAAACCAAGTATCCAAAACATCTTTATCACGAACCAATTTAATATTTAATCCAAATTGTTTATTAGCTTTGATTAAGGCATCCTCTTCATTTCTTGCAACGACATATGGAGTATTTTGTTCTATTGTCTCTTGAGAGTCATCTAAAACGTACCATGCTGGTATTTGGTGCCCCCACCATAATTGCCTACTGATACACCAATCATTAATATTCTCTAACCAATCCTTATAAACTTTCTCCCAGCGTGGGGGAATAAACGATGGTTTTTTAAAATCAATTTCATTAAGACAGCCTTGAGATATTTCATCCATTTTCAAAAACCATTGTGTTGACAATAAAGGTTCAATTGGTACCTTACCTCTATCAGAAAAAGGAACAGTATGTTTATACTCCTCTATCCTTGTCAAAAGGCCCAAGTTATCCAATTCTTTGATAATTTTCTTTCTAGCCTCATATCTATCTAAATTTTGAAATTTGCCCGCATTAATATTTAAAGTTCCATCCTTGTTCATTACATTAATCTGTTTTAAGTTATGCCTTTTTCCTATTGCAAAATCATTTGGATCGTGGGCTGGAGTAACCTTGACACATCCCGTACCAAAATCTTTATCAACATGTGAATCAGCGATAATAGGTATTTCTCTATCAACGAAAGGGACTTTTACTTTGACGCCAATAAATTCTTTATATCTATTATCATCAGGATTAACTGCCACAGCAGTATCGCCCAAAAGAGTTTCTGGCCTTGTTGTTGCAACCTCTAAGTACTTATCTAACTGTTCGCCACTTTCAGAAATTAAAGGGTATTTAAAATGCCATAAATGACCATTTACTTCTTGCATTTCAACTTCAAGATCACTTACGGCAGATTGAGATTCAGGACACCAATTAACTAAATATTCACCTCTATAAATTAAATTCTTTTTATAAAGAATATTAAAAGCCTCAACAACTGCCTCATTTAATTTTTGATCCAGAGTAAATCTTTCTCGAGTCCAGTCAACTGAATATCCTATCCTTTTTAATTGAGAAACTATTCTGCCGCCACTTTGTTCTTTCCAGTTCCATGCTCTTTTAAGAAATTCATCTCTTCCAACATCCTCGCTTGTTTTACCCTCGCTTTTTAATTGTTTTTCGAGAATAGTTTGAACAGCTATTGAAGCATGATCAGTTCCTGGTAAACACAAAACATTCTTACCTAAAAGTCTTTGAAAACGAACTACAACATCTATCAAAGCTGTATTAAATGCATGTCCCATATGTAAAGATCCAGTTACATTTGGTGGTGGTATAACAATACAAAAAGGTTCTCCTTCATCCTCAGGGTTAGGACTAAACGCCTTTAAACTTTCCCATTTTTCTTGCCACTTTTTCTCTACTTCAAAAGGTGAATAATTCTCTAAGGATAATTGATCATTCATCTCTGTCATATGTAAATTTTATTTCAATAAACTTTTTGTTTATTTTATCTTGATAACAGCCAATTAATGAAAATAATATTAGTTTGCAAAAAAAGGCACATTCATTCTACAAAAGTTTGAAGCCAGAACCGCAGGAACAACGTTTTGCATTTTTTGGTGTTGAGATAAGAAAACCACCACCGCTTAAATCACCGTAATAATCTAATTTTAAATCTTTCAGTAAATTAAACTTTTTTACATCCGCATATAAAGTGACTCCTTCCTTTCTTGAGATAGGGGATCCATTACATGTACCTGGCCTTAATTTAATATGCATCCATCCTTCGGAACAATTTTTATCCTCAACCAAATCAATTGACATTTCTCCAGGAGAACCTCCAAAAGAAGATTGTCTAGATAATTCTGAAGCAGCGCTTTGACTGATTGAAAGATTGACGATCTCAGTCATTAGAAAAATGATAAATGGGCGATCCAGGGTTCGAACCAGGGACATCCTGCTTGTAAGGCAGGCGCTCTACCGCTGAGCTAATCGCCCTTATAATAAACTATTCTAATGGATGAAGTTGAAATATTTATACTAAGTATTTAAATATTTCATGATTAAGGCAAAATTGAATTAATAAAATATATCCTATGTCCTCAAACTATAGATATAACTTGCAAAAAAATTCCGATTTAGAGACTTTAGAGAGCTTTAAAATTTTAATATCTAATGTCAAATCATTAAAAGATAAAACTTGGGGATGCCCATGGCAGAAAATACAGTCTCATAAATCATTGATCCCATTTTTAAATGAAGAAAGTAGTGAATTTATAGATGCGATATATGAAAAAAATGCGGATAACATCTGTGAAGAGTTAGGAGATCTTTTATTACAAGTAATGCTGCATTCTGAAATCGGTTACGAAAACAAAGAATTTGAACTAAATGATGTTATAAAAAATCTAAACAAGAAAATTATTAATAGACATCCATATATTTTTAACAAAAAAGAAAAAGTATCTCTAGAAAAATCGCAACAGATTTGGGGAAATATTAAAAATTCAGAAAAAGAAGCATCTCATATTGAATCATCGATTAGTAAAAATTTAAATTTGAAAATCAAAAATTTACCGCCAACGGTTGGGACAGATAAAATTACAAATGTTGTTAAAGAATATGGTTTTAAATGGGAAAGTACCGATCAGATTTTTGAAAAGTTAGAAGAAGAGATTAATGAATTAAAGGAAGCAATAAAAAGTAAAAATGATTCAGAAATAAAAAATGAATATGGCGATATTTACTTTACCCTTCTGAATCTCTCAAACTTTTTAAAAATAAATCCTGAATCAGCTCTTCAAAAAACTAATAAAAAATTTTTAGACAGATTTTCAATCATTGAACATCATGCAGGAGATAATATTAAAAAACAAACCCCTAAAGATTTTCAAAGGCTTTGGCAAATAGCAAAGCAAAAACTTAAAAGAAAAAATTCTTAAAAAAAAATGACTCATATTTCAACATGGATAGATGAATATCATAAAGGCTCAAGATTCGGTCTAAATGGAGAAATCTTGATTAAACAAAACTCAAAATATCAAGAAATTATTGTTATTGAAAATGAATATTATGGCAGAGCTTTAATGCTAGATGGTTGTTGGATGACGTCATTAAAAGACGAGAAATATTATCATGAGTGTCTTGTGCATCCAGCATTAAGTAGCATTGACGAAAAATCTAATGTACTAATTATTGGTGGAGGTGACGGCGGAACAGCAAGAGAATGCGTTAAATACTCTCAAATATCAAAAATTGATCTGGTAGAGATTGATGAGCAAGTAATCAAAATATCTAAAAAATTTTTAAAAGAAATTGGTGGCGAAGCATGGAATGACAAAAGATTAAAGATTCATATTGATGATGGTGTTCAATGGGTAAAAAAAACAAGAGATAATTTTTACGACGTTATATTTATAGATTGTTCAGATCCCTCAGAATTTTCAAATTTATTATTTTCAGATTCGT
>QCTA01000050.1 GCA_003211335.1 Prochlorococcus sp. AG-670-O11
ATAAGGATCTAGGAGAAAGTATTTTCATACCATCTATCATGCTAAAACTTAATAGCGATTTGTTTTTGGATGACAAAAATATAACTGAAGTTGCAAATAAACTAAAAACTAATATTCACGTTCTTGATGACACAAATGATATTATTAATAGTCTAATTGGAATATCTAATACTCAAAAAATATTTAATTATGCTTAGAAAACTTTTAAATCCAATTTTAGTTTTTCCTCTTTGTTTATACATAAATCCTCAAGAAGCACTTTTAAGTGAGACCAACAATAATATTGAACAAATCTTACAAGAAAACGAAACCCAAATATTCCTTAATTATTCAGAAATCAATAATATTACTTTAAATAATAATCAAGAACTTAAAGCATTAAAAAATTTAGTGGATTCAACTACTTTTACTCTTTCGAGCAAAATAGCTAAAAGATATCCCTCATTAGATTTGCAAGCTAGTGGATTACCAAAATATGTTTCGGGCAAAAATTACAATAGTACCTCAACAACAACTAAAACCTCCCAAATCTCAGTAAATCCCTCACTTAATATTAAATTAGACTTAATAGACCCTCTAAGGGGATCTGAAATTAAGATAGCTAAAAATAATTATGCCATAGCAAAAAATAATTATGAAATTAAAAAGAAAGATCTCATACAAGAAGCGAAATCTAGATACCACAAACTACAAAAATCTTATGAGGATATTAAAAATAAAAAATTATCTCTTGATTCATCAATTACTAGTTTGAAAGATGCTCAATCAAAATTTGATGCAGGTATAGGCACAAAATTTGAAGTTCTTGAAGCTGATGCACAATTATCTAGAGATAGGCAATCACTAAATGAAACAAAAATCCAGAATCAGGTAAATAAAATTGCACTTAAAGAAATCTTAAATATAGATGAAGATTTTACAACTAATCAAAAGCAAAAAATAATAGGTTTCTGGAACCATAAATTAAACAAAAATATAACTGAGGGTTTAGCTAATAGTCTTTCCCTAAAAAATATTAATCTAAAAAAATCAATAAAAGAAAATCAAGCCGAGAATTATCTGAATGCTTACAAGCCAACTATTTATATAAGTAATATATTCACTAGTTCATTTTCTAAGGGTGATTCTTTGTCAGTCGAAATAGATCCTGAAAAATCTGGATCTTCATATACAAACACTATCAGCTTAAATTTTAGTTGGAATATTTTTGATGGCGGGCAAAATAAAAATTTATATAAATCAAGTAAATCAGATGCTTACTCAGAAGATTTCTCCTATAACAATCTTGCAAATGTTCTAAAAACAAATATTAGTAAAGCTTATTTGAATTTAAAACTAAATGAAGAAAAAATCCTATCATCATTAAAAGAAATCTCTTCTATGAAAGAGTCTTTAAGATTAGCAAGATTAAGATATGATGTCGGAATATCTACTCTCAAAGATGTTCTCATAAGACAAAAAGAGTTAAGTAACGCTAATTCAAAAAATATTGATGCAATTTATAATTACAATTTAAAATTAGATGAACTGGAGAGATTGACTTTTCTTGAAATAAGTAATACTTGTGATGAAAAAGATAGTTATTTGAAAAATGAAAATCAATCTATTTGCGAAATCTGAATATGAATAAAAATAATTTAACCAGTCAACAATTAAAAGACCTAGATTCTTTATTTGAATTGGTTAGTGATCGCCAATTACAAGACTTTGGGAACATCAGTGCAAGCAACAAGTCAGACGGATCGTTAATTACAAGTTGTGATTTATGGAGTGATAAAACGATTGTAGAGGCTCTATCTATAATCGCCCCAAATGAAGGAGTTCTTAGTGAAGAGGGTGGCAAGTTAGTTCCCAATACAAATGCTTATTGGATAGTAGATCCTCTTGATGGAACCACAAATTTTGCTGCAGGAATTCCATATTGGTCTATATCGGTAGCAAGATTTGTAGATGGTGCTCCTCAATCTTCTTTTCTAATCATTCCTACATTAAAGAAAAAATTTATAGCAATTAAAGGAGAAGGGGTTTGGCTCAATAATAAAAAAATTGAAGTTAATAATAAAAATAATCACAGAAGTGAATGCGTATCTTTATGTAGCAGATCTATTAAAATTTTACAAAAAAATCCAAGATCTATATTTCCTGGGAAAATAAGACTTCTTGGTGTATCAAGTTTAAATTTAACAAGCGTAGCGATGGGTCAAACATTTGGAGCTATAGAATCAACTCCAAAAATATGGGACATTGCAGCAGCATGGTTAATACTTGAGGAGCTAAATTGTTCAATTGAGTGGTTAGAAATTAATCCTATTAATTTAAAGACAGAACAAGATTTACAAAATACTAATTTTCCCTTAATTGCTTCTAGTACAAAAGAAAAAATGAAAGTCCTAAGACCATGGGGTAATTTATTACTGGAAAAATAGTTGCATTATAAATTTATAATATACTTGCAAAATATCCCTATTAGATACAATATACAAGACTGAGGATAAGTTTTTGAAGAGAATTAATATGCAGCGCAGTACAACATGGGTCATTCAAAGTTTATGGGGAGCTTGTGAAAGATGGAGTAAATCAGATTGTATTGATTTAAGCGCTGCATTTGCCTATTACACTCTTCAATCATTCTTTCCAATACTTCTTATTTCTCTTTCAATAGCTTCGTGGTTTCTAGGAAAGCAGGAGGGTTTAGATCAACAAATAATATCTGTTGCTGCTCAGCTTTTACCTCCATCCGTTGTTGAATTAGTTGAAACAACATTATTCAAATTAATTGACCAGGGATTTGGAGCGGGTATTTTAGGAGCTATGTTTTTAATATTTACTGCTGGAAATGCATATTTATCACTTCAAAGAGGCTCAGATAGGCTTTGGGAAGATGAATTGCCTTCGAAAAAAGTAACCTCTGCTTGGCAAGATCAAGCATCAAGATTTCTTAGAAATAGAATTGAAGCTTTCCTAATAGTATTCTTTATAGGTTTTTTGATGGTATTAGATCAAATTAGCGCAAATCTAAGAATGATTCCAACAACTGTTTTAGAAAATATAGCAAATTCAAGTAATTTTTTTTCTGAGTTCTTTGCAAAATTACCACTCTTACAAGTTGGTCAATTTGCTTTCCCACTTGTGGGATTTTCATTAATGGCTTTATTACTTCAAGCACTCTTACCAAGTAGAAAAGTTCCATTAAGACCACTAATACCAGGTTCAATTCTGATTGGAATTGGACTTACAACTCTGAATTTAGCAGTAAGTAAAAGTATTCTTTCTCTTGGGGTAAGATTTCAAGCATATGGGTTTATTGGAGGTTTTTTAGTATTAACTTTATGGGTATGGCTATTAGGAGTTATTTTATACTTTGGGCAATGTTGGAGTGTTGTTATAGCTAGAATGTCTTTAATAAATAGAAGAAGAAAAAATTAATTACTAATATGTTTCCTTTTCTCCAAATAAAAAAAAATTTAGTTATCTATGCTTTGTTATTTCTAATAATAATTCCTTTTTTTGGATTTAATTTTTTAGTAAGTTTAATCGGTAATTTTTTATTACTTATTATTTTAGTTCCTATTTTAATAGTTTTGATTGCATTAGTAGGTTTTAATTTCTTAAATTCAAAAGCTAAAACCTGTAAAGTATGTGGCACTATATCTTTAGGGACGAATAACACATGCATGAATTGTGGTGCAGATCTTAGTGATATTGATACAGAAAAATTTGAAAATTTTAATAAGCCTAGTGAAACTACAATTGAAATAAAAGCAGAAGAAGTTAAATAATTCAGTTTATTTTTTTTGGGAAATTTAACCTATCCCGATTTGTCTTAGAATACTTTGTCCTGTTATTAACTCCGTACCTAAACCTATCAATATACCCATCAT
>QCTA01000051.1 GCA_003211335.1 Prochlorococcus sp. AG-670-O11
CAAATCGTTATCGCAAGTGATAGGCCTCCTAGTCAAATACCTAAATTACAAGAAAGGCTAATCTCTAGATTTTCAATGGGATTGATAGCAGATATTCAACCTCCTGATATAGAGACAAGAATGGCGATTCTGCAGAAAAAAGCTGAACAGGAAAGAATGAATCTCCCTAGAGATTTGATTCAATTTATCGCAGGAAGATTTTCATCAAATATCCGTGAATTAGAGGGAGCTTTTACAAGGGCGGTGGCTTTTGCCTCAATAACTGGATTGCCTATGACAGTTCAATCAATTGCTCCAATGCTTGATCCCAATAGTGTTGGCGTAGTCGTTACTCCTAAGCAGGTAATTAAAAAAGTCTCAAATTTCTTTGAAGTTTCAGCTGAAGAGTTAGTTAGTTCAAGCAGAAGAAAGCCAGTTAGTCAGGCAAGGCAAATAGGGATGTACCTCATGAGACAAGGAACTGATCTAAGTCTTCCAAAAATTGGAGATGAATTTGGAGGCAAAGATCATACAACAGTTATGTATGCTATTGATCAAGTGGAAAAAAAATTGTCAAGTGATCCGAATGTTGCTAGTCAAGTTCAAAAAATAAAAGATTTACTTCAAATTGATTCAAGAAAAAATTTATAATATTTAATTCAGTATAAATTTCTCAGGATCTTGATCATATCGATGTTTATCTGGAATCTTATCAATTTTTGAATTAACACTAGGAGATTTAATTTTATTTAACGATTGTCTTAGTAACCTTGCAGAAATTATAGGCATATCTCTTGGTACAGAAATTCTATTTTTTAAGTAATTGATTGATATAACTGCCTTGTTTGGAACTTCATTGATTTCAGAGGTGATCATATAAGTAAGAGCAGATCTTAAAGATTCCTCAAATAGCTCTTTTTCATAAGGATTAGCATTAATAATATTGTCTTTATGTTTTAGGACTCTTTTAAGGGCAAATTTAGCGTAATAATCCAAGTCTAGATTATGATTAAATTCTAAGCTTCCAAGTCCTTCTCCAACATCTATAAGATTAGAAAACAAAATTTGTTGTTCGTTACAGTCCCTAAAGCAGCCACCCATTTGAGGAGGTAAATCATGGGAATGTGTATGAAAATCACCTTGAGTCCCCCTATATTCGCTAAAAGTTTCAAAAAGTGTCAGCCATTTATCAATAAATGGAAAACTATATCTTAAATTGTAGCCCTTGTAATAGCTCAAGGAAGCGTTCATTCTCTCAATATAGGGAATAAAGATTATGTCTCCTGTACCCGGTTCTAATTTCTCTGAATCATCTATTGGGGAATCAATATATCCTGTTTTTGAAGAACTTAATATTTTTTCTAATTTGTATATAGATTCTCTAAATTTATTTTTTCGAAAGGATTCATCTATGTAACTAAAGCTTTTTCTGCAAATCCAATTACACCATGATCTAAAAATTTCTCTTTCTAAATTTCTAGCTTCTTGAATATCATTTGATAGAAGAGAGGAACCAAGTGTTCCAAACTTATTTTCTAAAAAAGTAATAATTTCATCACTTTCTGTCACTATCTTGCCATTAAATTCTATTGCAGGTAATTTACCTGAACTCACTTTGTTGAGATACCACCCTTCTTTTTTGCCATAACAATACATATTTATTTTTTTTACTTTGTAAGGTATCCTCTTGAATTCAAGCCATAACCATATCTTTTGACAGTAAGGGCACCAAGAATGTCTATCTCTATATAAAATCAGATCTACATCTTTTTCACATTGTCCAAATAATCTTAAATTTGAGTATGAATTATTTATCCCATTAACCCGATCAATATCATCAATTTTATATTTATTTAAATCGGCCCAACTCAAGACGTTATTCATTTACTGAAATTAAGCTTTATATTTACGCTATAATAAATGATTTAAAGGATTTTGGAATTTGAATTCGACTTAATTGTTTTGGGAGCAGGTTCGGGAGGATTGGCTGCTGCTAAACGAGCCGCTAGTTATGGCGCAAGAGTCGCAATAATAGAAGTAAATAAAATAGGTGGAACCTGCGTTATTCGAGGTTGTGTGCCAAAAAAACTGATGGTTTATGCTGCTTATAATAGAAGAAATATGGTTTCTTCTGAAGGGTACGGCTTAATAAGTAAAGAAATAACTTTTAAATCTAATATCTTACTAAATAATGTTAGGGAAGAAGTTTCCCGATTAAGTGCCTTACATTCAAATTCTTTAAAAAAATTAAACGTTAAAGTTTTTGAGGGTCTTGGAAGATTTTTAGATCAAAATACAATAGAAGTAGTTTGTCCAAAAACAAAAAACATTTTAAGAAAAGTAAGTGCAAAAAATATTCTTATTTCAGTTGGTGGCAAACCAAAAAAATTAAATATTCCTGGAGCAGATTTAGCATGGAGCAGTGATGATATTTTTGAATTAAAAGATTTTCCTGAAAAATTATTAATAGTTGGTGGAGGTTATATTGCTTGTGAATTTGCTTCCATTTTTAAAAACTTAGGTACAGATGTTACGCAATTAATTAGAGGGAATAACTTATTAAACGGCTTTGATAAAGACTTGTCAGAATGTTTAAAAAAATCAATGACTTCCGTGGGTATAAATTTAAAATTTAGCAATCAATTAAATTCCATAAAAAAAATTAATGATAATCTGGAGTCAACTTTGGAGTCAGGATGTAAATTGTTAACCAATAATATACTTGTTGCAACTGGACGAGAGCCTGCTCTTAAAAGATTACATTTAGAGACTTTAAATCTAAAAATGGATGGAATATATTTGGATGTTAATGAATTTAATCAGACAAGTAATTCTAATATATTTGCTATTGGAGATATAATAAAAAAACCGAATTTAACGCCAGTAGCAATTGAACAAGGGAGAGTTTTTGCAGATAATTATTTCTCTGATATTAAAAGAAAAGTTAATTATGAAAATATTCCTAAGGCAGTATTTACCATACCAGAAATTTCCACAGTTGGACTTAGTGAGGAAAATGCAAAAGAAATTTATTCAGAAGAAAATATACAAGTTTTCAAATGTATTTTTACTCCAATGTCTAATACCTTTAAAAAAAATAAATCTCAATGTATGTTAAAACTTGTTGTCAACCAAAAAAATGATAAGGTATTAGGCTGCCACATGTTTGGAGAAGCAGCTTCAGAGATTATACAAATGGTTTCAGTGGCTTTAAATGCAGGTATTACTAAAAAGGATTTTGATACTACCATGGCGTTGCATCCAACTATTTCTGAGGAATTTGTAACTATGTATGGGTAATCAAATTATCTTCTGGATATTTTTAAACTTTCTTGGGCAAAAAGAAATACTGTGAAAAGTGCAAAATAAACAAAAATACAAACTCTCAATTCATAGAGATTGTTAAATCCGTTTAAGAATAAGATCTTATCAATGATATAGAAAATATAAAGATTTAAAAGTATAAATCCTTCAGTTCTCGTAATTTTACCTTTGGTCCAAAAGATTGGGAGGCAGGCAAAAGTCGTTAAAACCATAAATGGTAAGTCAACTTTTATTAGACTTTGATCAATTGTAAAACCTTTTAATCCAGAAAAAATACTGCAACTTCCAAGAATAAGAAGTTGATTAAGTAAATTACTTCCAATAACATTACCAATTGCAAGATCTGTTTTACCTTTCAATGCTGCGATTATTGAAGTAACTAGTTCTGGCAGAGAGGTTCCTGTGGCAACTATTGTTAGACCAATAATAATATCATTTACGCCTAAAAGAATAGCTAATGATTGAGAACCATTTACTAAAATATTTGAACCAAGGCTTAGAAGAAAGATTCCAGATATTAACCTTAATATAATATTAAAATGACCTCTTTCAATGCCTTGAGATT
>QCTA01000052.1 GCA_003211335.1 Prochlorococcus sp. AG-670-O11
AACTTGGTTCTAGTTTCGTATCTGCAGTAGCTTTAGCGGCAATTGCTTTTGGATTTTGCTCTATAAAAAAAGAATCTAAAGTATTTAATAGTTGTGTAACTGAAATTGTAGAAAATGGTAGTTCTAATGCAGAGGCAGTTAGATACTGCAACGGTGGTAATTGAATTAGTTTAATTAAATGAACTCTACTCATGGTTTTCTAATTGACTCTTTAAAAGATGAACCAATTGGTGAGACAGTTCATTTTGTTTGGTACATAACGGATATTGGTATAGCTGCTCTTTTCAAGGGAAATGAAATTCTCAAGACTTATAGCATGAATGTTGAAAAAGAGGCAAAAAATATAAGTCTTGATATCAGTAAGGAAGAGAAAGAATATTGTGAAATTGAGGATAAAAAACTTTTTATCTTTTATTCCTGAAGTAATTAGTTAGATCAATAGGATGGTTCTAAATTATTAGGTTTAATTTTACTCGTTGCTAGCAGCTGGTATCTCTGGAAATTAACTTCAAAATTTCTTGATGAGCCAACAAAAAAAGAACTTTCTAATAGTTTTAATGGGCTAAAAAACAAATTGAAAGAAAGTAAAGAAAGTTTTTCAAAAGCAAAAATAAGTGAAGCTTGGGACAAATATAAAGAGGAAGGTGGCGCTCTTTCTAATAAAAATAAAAAATAGTGGAAATTTTTAGTATCACAAATTTTACTAAAGAAATATCTCGTATTGACCTAATTGGTATTTTGGTTGGGCATTTGGTATTTGCTATAGCTTTAACGCAAATTTTGGATTGGACATGGCTTAAGAATTTAATGAGTGAGGAGGATAAATTAAAAATGCTAAATAGTTACACATGGAAAGACTTATTAGTTGACGGGGCAATCGTTGCTGTAGTTATTGGAATTATTTTTCTCATCGTGAGTATATTTCTATAAATGAACATCACATATATACTTTTGATATTTTTATTAGCCTCATTACTAATTTTTCCCAAATAGTTAAGTCTTCAGAAAAATCCCCATAATAAATGTCAGAAATTTCTAGCAACTCATCGTCAGGTTGGTATTTAATAGCAATCGTAAGTACAATTTCTTTTTTAGCTTTGATATATTTTGGGAAAACAAAATAAACAGCATTAATTAATTTTTTAATTATGTCGTAAATAAAATTTGTTAATTGACTTCTGATTAAAAATTACAAATGAAAAGGCTATTAGTTTTACAACATTTAGAAATCGAAGGACCAGGGCTTTTTTATCAGATAGCTAAAGAGAGAGAGATGAATATAGAAATCATACGTCTGGACCAAGGTGATGACCTACCTAAAACTAATAAAGACGATTTACTTTTAATAATGGGTGGACCAATGGGAATCAAAGATATTGGGAGCACTAAATACCCATGGCTAAAAAAAGAAAGCGATTTTATAAAGTCAGAATTAAATAAAAAGACAAGTATTATCGGAGTTTGCTTAGGAGCTCAGTTATTAGCAAACGCAGCAGGAGGAGATATCGAAATTTTAAAACAAGGATCTCCTCCTAAACCTTTACCAGAAATTGGATGGTCTCAAGTTTTTTTTAATCAATCAAATAATGACGTAAAGAAATTTTGTGAAACTCCTTTTCATGTCCTGCATTGGCATGGCGATAGAATTTTATTACCAAAAAATGCCGAACTCATAGCCAGTAGTATGCGTTGTAAAGAGCAATTTTTTAAGATTGGGGATTTAGCTTACGGTTTACAATTCCACGTCGAGTTAAGTAAAGAAATGACCGAAAGATGGATAAATGAGGATAAATTATTTATAACCAAAGGATTAGGTCCAAAGGGTCAATCAATTCTAAGGGAGGAAGATAAACACTATAGTGAAAAAACAATCTTAAAAAGAAAGGAATTAATAAATAAACTTTTTAATTTACTAAGCAAATAAAAAAAGCCCTGTCACTTAATGAGAAACAGAGCTTTTAATAATTATTTAGGTTTTTTATATAAATCTATTAATAATAAAACCTTTCTTCTTAATTAAAGAATAAGAGACCAATGAATAGGTTGTAGATACTGATTTCACGGTCTCTTCTGTAACCGTAATTTTCGGTAGATACGACAATGAATCACCTCCTTTAATAATATTTTTCCTAACTTAACCAAAATGATTAAATAAAGAAACTAAATATATTAAAATTTAAAGCTTTTTTAACAAATCATTTTTATAAGTCAGAGTTCAAGAAGATAAATTAAATCTACCAAGGCAAAATCTCTCCATTAGTATGCCAAAATGTCCCAGTATTATTTTTATTAAGAGAGTCGATACGTTTTAAGAGTCCATTTGCCGATTCTACTGTAGAAATACCATTTTTTGTAAATCCAGTCATACGAGTACTTACTAAGCCTGGATGCAAAATGGCAACATAAATATCTTCTTCTAACAAATCTCTTGAAAGTGATTTAGCTGCCATGGATAAAGCCACTTTAGACATCCTATAACCATAGGAACTACCGGATGAATTATCACCAATGGATCCCATTCTGCTCGTGATAAAACCAATCTTTGAAAACCTTTTTAAAAGACCTTTCAGTGATTTAGTCATAGAGAGAGGACTTAATGCGTTTACTACAAATTGACGGATAATACTTTCATGATCAAAATTATCAATCGAATTAAATTCATAAATACCTGCATTATGAATTAAACAATCTAATTCGACCCCTGATAATACTTGCCTTAAATTATTGATTGAATCCTCTGAAGAAATATCTATATCTTCTTCAATTCTTACACCTAGTTTTTTTAAATCTGAAGAAGCCTCTCTACAGGTAGCTATTACCTCATCTCCTCTTTCAATAATTTGTTTACATAATTCCAATCCAATTCCTCTATTTGAGCCAGTTATGAGGTAAGTAGACATATTTTTAGATAATTTTAAATATTATAATTTCTCAAGACTTAAAATAAAAAAAATTAATTACTAATTCAATTAGTTTAATGGAAAGTATTTTAGTTATAATTCGAAAATGTCAGAAAGCAAAAGTCCATTAGACAGAATTTATAGATTAATAGCATCGCATGCTTGGATGACTGAGAACGAAGCAAAAGTATTATTAGTAATGATGTATGCATCCGGAACAAAGTCTTTAGGATTGGAGGGTAAAGGTTTAAATCAATTTATGGAAAGGTCTTTAGAAAAAATGTGTTCCGATAACAAAGAAAACTTACAAGAATATCTTTTAAAAATTAAAGATAAATTTCCCAACAATGAATTACTTGCAGAAGATTAATTCATGGAGTTCTTAAATCAAGAATTTATTCAAGAAATAATTAGACTTACTTGGAGGAATCCTGTTTTTATGGCTGTAGCAATAGCATTGATATGGCTAATCCCACAATTACTAATTAGAAGAATTTTGTCAGAAAATTATAAAAAAAAGAAATTAGAAAAACAAAAAGACAAGATTGGGAAACTATACCCTAAAGGTCCTAAATAAAAAATTTAAGCTTCATAGTAAATTTAGATTAGTTTGAGAGAATTTTTTTTATGAATTATAAAATTGTAAGGATTGATGGGAAAGAAGATGATATCACATCTCAAACTTTT
>QCTA01000053.1 GCA_003211335.1 Prochlorococcus sp. AG-670-O11
TTCAATTTTGACGTAATTACTTTGTTTCCCAAAGCTTTTGAATTAATCAATAATTTAGGGGTCATAACGAGAGCTTTAGAGAAAAATCTGATTAATGTCAACTTGCACGATTTAAGAGAGTACGGAGAAGGTAATTATAGGCAAGTAGACGATAAGCCTTACGGGGGAGGTTCAGGGATGGTTTTAAAGCCAGAACCGATCTACAAGGCTCATGATTCAATAGATAAATTACCGAATAGTAAAACTCTATTAATGACTCCACAAGGTAAAGTCTTGAAGCAGCAGGATCTTTTAAGATGGTCTTCTTTGGATCAATTGATAATTATCTGTGGGCAATACGAAGGTTTTGATGAAAGAGTTAGATGCTTGGCTGATGAAGAGGTTTCTATAGGTGACTATGTACTTTCAGGCGGCGAAATTCCCTCTATATCAATAATAAATGGCTTGACAAGATTATTGCCAGGAACCCTAGGAGATCCAGGATCGTTAATAGATGAGAGTCATAATTCTTCTTTATTAGAATATCCTCATTACACTAGACCTCTAATTTTTAGAGAAATGAGAGTACCAGATATTTTGGTTAGTGGTAATCATGAAGAGATTAAATTATGGCGTAAGCAAAAAATGTTAGAAAGGACCCTGGATAGAAGAAATGACTTAATTTCAAATGAAGACTATAAAAAATTACCAAAAAGTAAGAGAATAAACAAAGACTCAAACGAAATAATGAAATTCCGTATAGGCAATGGATATGATATTCATAGATTAGTAGAGGGCAGAAACTTAATAATAGGAGGAGTTAAATTGCAACATCCTGATAATTTAGGACTGGAAGGTCATAGCGACGCTGACGTTCTTAGCCACTCAATAATGGATGCATTATTAGGAGCTTTATCTCTTGGTGATATCGGAAAATATTTCCCTCCATCTGATCAGAAATGGAAAAATGTAGATAGTTTATTATTGTTATCTAAAGTTATTGAATTAATTAGAAAGGAAGGTTGGGAAGTGAATAATATTGATAGTGTTATTGTGGCTGAAAGACCAAAAATTAAACCTTTTGTAGAACTAATGAAGAAAAATATTGCTGAGATATTGCAAATCGAAGATAGTTTTATAGGAATAAAGGCTACCACAAATGAGAAATTGGGACCTGAGGGTAGAGAGGAAGGAATAAGTTGTCACTCTGTAGTGTTGCTTGAGAAAAAAGAATGAAAATAAGCCTTAAAGTTAACAAAAAAATAAAAAACCTTTCTTTTTTATTTATTTGTCTATTCATTTTTCTTTTTCAAATCAATTCTCCAATCCTTAATGCTCTTCCTATGGATACTTATCAAAGTGGGCTTATCACAGAAGAATTAAGACTTAAGATTCCTTCTGAGTTTAAAAAAGTATGGCTTCAGGCTGAAAAAGAAGTTTGGGAGCCTTGGTTATCTATTCAAGATGGTTTTTTGGGTAGACAAATATTTTGGGATAAAGAAAAAGAAGAAGCTTTAATATTGGTAAATTGGGAAAATAAAAAACTATGGAAAAGTATATCAATGAACGAAGTAAATGAGGTGCAAGAAAAATTCGAAGAAAACGTTAAAACATCTTTGAATACAAATGTTAATCCTTTTGAATTAATTTATGAAGGAGAGTTAGTTAAAGAAGCATGAATTTAGATATTAGGTTTGACTTTCAGAGAAGAGAAAGAATTGGACTTATTGAAGCGATTTGGGGTGCAGATAAAAGTATAGATCAATTAAAGAGAGTGTCTAAAGAAGTCTTAGAAAAAAAAGAAGTAGTTTTTATTACGCGTATTGATAAAGAAAAGGCTGCACATTTATTAGAAATCTTTAAGGAGGGAAGATTTATTGAAGAAGCAAATTGCTTCATAATTGGTGAAAATTTAAATAAATTCTCGACAAATAAAAAAGTAGCAATAATTTCAGGAGGTTCTAGTGATTTAGCAGTAACACTTGAAGCTAAATTATCCCTAGAAATTTATGGAGTGAGATGTCAATCTTTTGTAGATGTGGGAGTAGCAGGTCTTCATCGTTTATTAAACCAGATAGATGAAATTAAAAAATATGATGTTCTTATAGTTTGTGCTGGAATGGAAGGAGCTTTAGCAACTGTTATTGGAGGTTTATTCCCTCAACCTATAATTGCAGTACCTGTTTCAGTCGGGTATGGAGTTAGTAAAAATGGAGAAACAGCTTTAAATTGTATGTTATCAAGTTGTGCTCCAGGTATTTCGGTTATGAATATAGACAATGGTTATGGAGCCGCAATGGCTGCTTTAAGGATTTTAAAAACGATTTCCTAACGGTTAATTATTTTTTTCGATTTCTAATAGATTCTCTATCCAAGAATTTAGTTGTTTCGAGAGTATTCCTTCTTCGCGCATTTTGATAGCCTTAACAACCACTTGGGTATTTACCCACTCTGGGTATCTTTTAGTCATTTATTTTTTATTAAGTAATTATAATTTGATATAAATTTCTTTAAAAGCAACCTCTAAGTAACAAAATTAATTTATTATGTTCGATTTGGTACCTAGTCTGGATAATTCTGAAGAAGTATCATCACCTTCTACATCTTTTAATCTTTCGATTAATTCAGATAAGTCTTTTTGAGCAAGTTCACCATTTGGCTCCCATTTCAAAGATCTCGAATTTTGATTTAAATTTTCTTTCATTTTCTAAGTGAAGTACTAAGAATATAAAGTGAAAAAATTAAAAATTGGGTTATTGTTTCGGGCTTAAAGTTAAATAAATATGAAGATTTCTATATTTCCACCATTTAGTTAATTATCCACCTCCAACAATAGATACGATTTCTAATTTATCTCCTTCTTTTAGTAATTCATTCTTCCATTTTTTTGAGTTAATAATTAAGTCATTTACTTCAACAACAATAGTGTTCGGCTTATAACCTAGCAATTCTAAAGTGCTTGAAAGTAATGCCTTTTCATTTTCTAGTTCTATATTCTTTTCGTTACCATTAACTTTAATTTTCATTGGAAAGTTGTTTTAACATAATAATAGCCTCTTCTTTTGGATCTTCTGCATCTAACAGTCCAGAAACCAATGCAACCTTGCTAATCCCATGACTTTTTAGGTAAGAAATATTTGATTTTTTTATACCTCCAATAGCAAAAAAAGGAATGTTGATATTTTTTGTTAAAGCCTTAATATTCTCCAGCCCGATAGGCTCTTTATCTTTCTTTGTTAAAGTTTGAAAAACTGGCCCAACTCCAATGTAATCGCATCCATTTTTTATAGCTTTATTG
>QCTA01000054.1 GCA_003211335.1 Prochlorococcus sp. AG-670-O11
AAGCCCATTCTCGAGAACTATCAATTTCATTATTAGTCATAAATATCTTGAAATCATATTTTATTAAATTATAAAAAATTATTGATTGATATCAAATAATTAATTCACCTTAACTCTTTGCAATCTCCTTAAAACCCCATTTATCATTTTTCTACCTTGTGTATCACAATATTTGTTTGCTAAATTAACCGCCTCGTCACATGCGACTGCAATGGGAGTGTTTAAAAAATGAATATCAACATAAGCTAAGCGCAATATATCACGATCTACCCTAGGCAGCCTTTTTAATCTCCATCCATCCATTACTTCGTCAATTTCAGAATCTATAGACTGTAAATTATTAATTATCTTTAAAATTCTATCATTTACATCTTCTCTTATATTATTTTGACTGCTTGAAACAATCAATTTTGGAAAATCTAGAGTAGTTGAAAGTGAGTTCATTACTGATTCAATTTTAAAAAAAGCTTTTTTGAGTTCATCTCGAACATTTGCAAATGAAGAATTACTGCCTTCCTTTAATTCACTATCTAAAAGATGTTGCGATACATTTTCTAAATCTGCTTCACAGTCATCTAACTCATCTCTACAGTGATTTATTAAAGCATCCAAAGCAGCTTCGAAAATTTCATCGATTTGAATTTTATTTAGTTCTAAATCTCCTGAATCTTTAATAAGACCTAATGAAAGTAAAGACAATTCTCTTGATAGGGATCTGTTATGCATCAATTAGGTAGATGAGGTATTTGTAGAGGCTCTTAGTTGAGAAAATAATTTCGAAAAAGTGGGATTTGAAGAGTTATCTTTTTCATCAGGATTAACAATACCAACTGAAATAATTGTTCTAAATGCATCTTCTACTGAAATAGCAAGATCTTTCACAGACGATTCAGGAACTAATGTATACCAACCCGTAGTTGGATTAGGAGCTGTAGGTATAAAAACACTTAATAATTTCTCATCCAATTCTGATTGAATTGATGGTCCAACATCTCCAGTAACAAATCCAACACTAAATAAACCCTCTCGCGGATATTCTACTAAAACAACTCTTCTAAATCTATTGGACTTATTACTTAAAAAAGTTTCAAGTAATTGTTTAAGAGTTTTGTAAACTGCCCCTGCAACTGGAATCTTTGATAAAGTACCCTCTCCAAACTCTAACAACCACCTCCCAACAAAGTTTCTCGCCATTAAACCAATAAGCAAAATTGCCAATAAAGGTACTGTTAAACCTAAGGCTAAGTTAATTAAATCTTGTAATAAAGGATTTAATGTAATGAATGGATTTAATTGTTTAGGGACTGAAGTAACTAACGTTAGAACAAATTTGCTAACAATAGAAGAAAGCCAAATAGTAGTTGCTAATGGAATAACAACCAACAATCCTGCAATCAGATCATTTTTTAAATCTTGTTGGAGCCTAGTTCCTAAGTTCGAATCTTGACTTTGAGTAGATTCAACCAAAATTAAAGTTCCTAATTTTATTCATTTTACTAATAATTTAGCTAGTTTTTCTTTATAGGGATATATTTATTTTTAATAAATTTAAATTATTTATTAGTTTCTTAATTTGATAACACCATTTATTTAAATCTAATTCATAATATAGGCATGAGAAATAAGATTCAAAGTAAAGAGGAATTCAGTGATAAGCTAAAAAAAAGAGCAATATTTGAAGGTTTTGCTGTATCTGGAATAGCATCAATCCCAGGAGGTTCTCGTCTTAGACTAAGAACTAAAGCATTAGAAAGATGGTTAGCAAATAATTATCATTCTGAAATGAAATGGATGGAAGCCGAAAGAAGAAAAAATATAGAATCTCTATTAAATGGAGCGAAAAGTGTGTTAACTGTTGGTTTTAATTATTTAAGTGATGAACACAAAGAAAAAGCAAAATTCAAAATTGGGAAGTTCGGGCAGGGAGAAGATTATCACAAAGTTATTAATAAGAAATTAAAAAAAATAGGTAAATGGATTAATAATGAAGTTCCAGATTGCAGGTGGAAAATTTGCGTTGATACATCCCCTCTTCTGGAAAAAGCATGGGCAGAAGAAGCAGGATTAGGTTGGATAGGCAAAAATAGTAATCTTATTAATAAAAAATTTGGATCATGGCTAACCTTAGGCTTTTTGATACTTTCAGAAGATTTTACTCCTGACAGTTCATCCCAATCTCTATGTGGAGTATGTGAGAAATGTATTGAAAAATGTCCAACAAATGCAATAACAGAACCTTTTGTTGTTAATTCTGAATTATGTATTGCTTACCATACTATAGAAAATAGAAATCAAACTTTTCCAGAACATATAGAAAAACATTTAAATGGTTGGGTTGCTGGGTGTGATATTTGCCAAGATGTATGTCCATGGAATAAAAAAGTTCCTTTCAATAAAAGTATTGAAGCTTATCCAAAAAATTGGATTAAAAATCTTAATATTGAATCATTAAGTTGGGATGAAAAAAAATGGGAAGAAAATCTACGAGGTACTACATTAAGAAGGATAAAACCATGGATGTGGAAAAGAAACATAAAGGCAATGCTAAAAAATTAATAAGGATATGAAAAAATCTTTTTCTAAAATATTATTTTTTTTTATAGTTAGTATCCATATTTTTATGGCCGAAAGTCTAAAAGCATTTATACCATATTATTATTTCCCAGAAACAGAAAGCTTGCAAAAAGAAGGTGTATCGATTGGAAAGCAAGCATATCAACTTCTATACTTTGGACAAATTAAAAATAGTCTTAATTTAGCAAAATTAGCTATTAAGATTAATAATTCTAATGAAACATTATGGACTATTCTTGCTGAGACACAACTAGCTAACAAATTATATGATGATGCCCTGATTTCACTAAATAATGCTCAAAAAATAAACCCCAAAATGGGTGAAATATATTTTGCAAAAAGTACTATATATTTAAAACAATCAAAAATAAAAAAAGCAAAAATTTCTTTATTATCGGGAATTAAAATCCTCCCTGAAAACTTTAATGCAATTTTTCAATTAGGAAATGTATATTTAATGGAAAAAAATCATGAAAAAGCCTTAGAAGAATTTAATAAAGCGATTAAAATTAAATCTGACTTTTGGCAGGCAATCAACAACAAAGGTCTAGCATATTTTGAACTAAATAAAATTGATCTTTCTGTAATCGCTTTCAAAAAAGCTATTAATATTGAGGAAAACGCAGAGCCACTTTTAGCACTTGCGGCATGTATAAAAAATAAAGATATTAATAAAGCAATAGTTTTTGCAAAAAAAG
>QCTA01000055.1 GCA_003211335.1 Prochlorococcus sp. AG-670-O11
TTATCAAATTTATTGACCCATTCATTAAGAGGGATATTTATATGTAATATGTAGTCAGTAATTTCGGTCACAAAAGAAAGGAGATAATTGGCTCTACTTTAGATTAATAATCAATTGATTTAATT
Source organism: Prochlorococcus sp. AG-670-O11 (assembly GCA_003211335.1). The sequence continues at coordinate 126 of QCTA01000055.1, forward strand.
AATTTTAAATCAATTAACAATGACTTTTTCTGGGCGTTAATGTCGGCAGAACGAAGCTAATACTAACCACTTCTTTTATTTTTAGCAAGATAAAATCTTATATATTGGGTGCATTCTTATACAAAGTTAATTTATTCTAAATATAAAGATTTAAGATAGGGCAGAAGTGCAAACATAAATTCTTAAAATCAATTCTTCGTTGAACTTTCTTTTAAGGTGTGATAATGTTTTTTATTATTTAGACTCGACTATAAAGGAAAAAAAAGATTGACTACAGACTTTTGTAATCAACCTCTTAACTTAGTTATGTGTAGTAGTAATCAACTGGCTGCTTAAACCAATCTAACGAACTTCTCTGGTGGACTATCGATCATTTCTAATCCCTCCTTTTTATTAATAGAAAGTTAGTACGAATATTTTTTTTTGTATATGCGTAGATATGCTGATTTATTTAAAATTTATTATTAAAACACTTTTCATTTTTTATTCCGAAGTTTATAACATATAACGCTTAATAATTTATTTAGGTATTCTTACGCTTGATTTTTATAAGTATTACGTACTAGATAACACTCAAATCAAAGGAGGTTATCAAATGACCAACTTAGGATTAGAGCTACTCATATTGACGGTTTTACTTATTTATTTTGGAGTTTTTATGACTCAAAATATTTATGCAAAATATGAAAAAGCTTATCTACGTAAAACTATTTTTTGCAGCAAATCAAAAAGTGATCCTTTTTGCAATATTTAATAAAATGGTCTGAAACATTTCTAAAAAAGGAGGTAAATCATGTCTTGCGGGAATCCATATAAACAAATGCTCAAAAATTCAGTCAATTCTTTTCTAAATATTTTTACTGCTATTGAGTTAAACACAATAGTTTTAACTGATGAAGAAATGGAATGCATGCAATTTGGGATTTGTTCTTTTGTTCCAAAGCCATCAGAAGAAATTCCTTATTTTCATTATTAATTAGGAGGAAAAACATGAAGATTAAAACTCCATTTACAGTTCTACCAAAGTACTTTAATGACTTCCAAAACTACTTTAAAAACGTTAATGAAGAATTAGTTTCATATACTTATATTCCTGAATACCTAAGAAAAAATACTGAAAAAAATTCAGAAGCATTAATCAAAAATTATTGGGATAAGGAGTGTTTAAATCATCCTACTAATAAGCATTGTTTAGTCTATTGTGATTAACTTTTAAACTCTTTATATCCCAAATAGTTTGTTTATTACAAGTCAATTCTTCCAAATCTTTAAGTCTGTTAAAACGAACTTGCTAATCGATATGTATAAATCAAGATCATTATTATGAATACACAATTAAGGTAAATTATAAAAAATAACTATAATAAATTTTTATGAATCACTATTATTAAATTAATATAATTGGACGTAAATTTCAAATATTAATTTTTAGTTTTGGAAAAATTTATTAGAATGCTCCATAGTATTTATTCTTTATTTAAAAATATTTTAAAGCTTAATCGTTTAAATAAATCCAGGAATTATCCATCCAAAAAAACCATAATTAACAGCTAAGGCCAATAAGCCAACCATGGCTAACCTACCATTGGTTATTTCGGCATTTTTCCAATAACTTTTTTTTCTGTTGTTCATTTTTTTGGATATTTGGGTGTCAAATAAATTTGGCTCTAAAGGCTCTTGTAATCTCTTTATGGTGTAAAGGGTAAATTGCAAAGTTATAGCTATAACGACAATTATAAATCCAGTAAGTGGGCTCATTAGATTAAACGAATCCAGGTATGATTTGACCAGTTGTTAAATAAGCTCCAACCGCCGCGATAAACCCAATCATCGCAAATCTCCCATTAAGTTGTTCAGCAACAAGTTTTTCTTTTTCAACAGTTTTAACTTTTGACATTTCCTGAAATGTAATTATTAAATAATGTAACATAAAATTACGTATTGTAATGAAAATAAAAGGAAATGAAGTGATTTCTAGTTATTTAGACACATTAATGTTACATTTCTGTCTATAAAAACTATTAGATTTATAAGTTTAAAAAAGTTTTTCCCTCTAAACTATATATATCTGTTAATTATTTTTGTTTACCTGAGGCAGGTAAAACTTGTTTCCAAGTGTATAGCCAATTGACATTAATACTAAACCTATCAGTTGAGGTAGATGGGCATTTGCTAAAGAAATTTTATCCATTATTTAATCTAGTTAAAAAACCATAATAGTTAATAATTATTTATTCTGTAGTATTTTATTAGATTTACGATAATTGGAAAGTTCAATAATCGATTTCACCAGATTGTTTTAATGAATTAACAATTCTCTCATTTTCAGTTTTTAAATTTTCTAATGCTGACTTAGTAAATTGTTCTTTAGCTTCAAATTTTGCTGATCGGATTATTTTTTTATTAGGCAATTTCTTTTTTTGCTCTTCCTTCATTTTAAATTTGTTTCTAAGTAAATTTTAATAGAGTTAGTTTTTTATTAAAGTATGAATTTTTACAAAAAATTAGTTAATAATAATTATTCATAAACTTTTTTTAATTATTTAACTAACGATTTAAACAAAAGTTTTAAGTTGAAAATATCATTAAAATTTACATTAGGGTTTTTGCAATAATTTAAATTGCTCAATCTTTTGGAAGCCTCAACCAACCGCTAGTCCATTTTGATTTTAGAGTTAACCAAGAAATCCTTTTAATATCTTTTTTGTTTTTTGTTGGGAATAGATCTACCCACCTTTTATCATTTTTACCTCCATAGGCCTTTACTTGATAATGACGATTTCCTTCGATTGTTTTTGGTGCTGTCCAGCAATTTGTGGGAGGCCATTTCATATATTAATTTTCTAATAAAAAAAGAATTTCATAACGTGCTATTGCCTGTTAAAACTAAACCATAGTATGCAATAGTTCCAAGAATCAAAACTATACCCAATACTCGAATAAACATTTTTTAATAATATTTAATTTTGAATAATATTAAAAAAAAATCAATGAGTAAAATAATTGTATTATTTTTTAATCTTATGAATTTTTAAAAAATTATTTTCTTATTTTTCATTCTTTTTGTGATTCCTAACGAATGATTGACATGATTCTGGATGCTACTCATATTGGATTCTTGCAATGAAAACATAAA
>QCTA01000056.1 GCA_003211335.1 Prochlorococcus sp. AG-670-O11
GATACGAATTTGGAATATTTAACCAGTTAATACGAGATGGTTGGCAAGTTGAGGTTACTGATAAATGGCTTAAAGGTGGTTGGCCATGGGAATTGCCACAACCTGATGAATCATGTTTTGTTGGCTTTGGCGGGCGAACTGAAAGTTATAGAGATGATAAAGGTAATTATCGATCAAGATGGGTCCCTTCAGAACATGCGATTGGTGTTCCTCATGATGTTCCAGTGTTAGGCTACAGAGTAAATACCTGCGACAGATTAAGATTGTGGAGAGCAGATGCAACAGAGAGTTTTGATTTTTATGCTTTCAATATTGGTGATTATTATGGTGCGGTAGAAGAAAAAGTTGCCTCTGAAACTCTTTCTAAAGTTCTCTACCCAAATGATGGAACTGATGAGGGGAGAAGATTAAGGCTCAAACAACAACATTTTTTTGTCAGTTGTTCTCTCCAAGATATGTTAAGAAGTCTTGAAAAAAGATCTATCCCCATAACAGAATTCGCCAAACATTGGACTGTTCAATTAAATGATACTCATCCTGCAATTGCAGTTGCTGAGTTAATGCGTCTATTAATTGATCAATATCAACTAGGTTGGGACAATGCATGGAATATCACTACTTCATCAGTAGCTTATACAAACCATACATTGCTTCCTGAAGCTTTAGAGAAATGGGACTTAAGTCTATTTAATGATTTACTTCCTCGTCATTTAGAAATTATTTATGAAATCAATTGGAGGTTTTTACAACAATTAAGACTTCGATACCCAGGTGATGACAAGATTCTACAAAAACTTTCAATTATTGATGAAGATGGTTCCAAGTCAGTGAGAATGGCTCACCTAGCAACTATTGGAGCACATCATGTTAATGGTGTTGCTGCACTTCACTCTGACCTAATCAAAAGGCAGCTTCTACCAGAGTTTGCAAAATTATGGCCTGAAAAATTTACAAATGTAACTAATGGAGTAACTCCTAGAAGATGGGTTGCCTTGGCAAATCCATCCTTATCTAATTTGTTAGAGAAAGAAGTTGGTCCAGATTGGATTACGAATATGGAATTACTAAAAAAATTAGAGAAGAAAAAAGATGATGCAAATTTCCTAAAAGAATTTGAGGAAACCAAATTGCTTGGCAAAAGAAAGCTAGCAAGCTTTATACATTCAAAAACAGGGATACTGGTTGATCCATCAAGTCTTTTTGACGTTCAAGTTAAAAGGATCCATCAATATAAAAGACAACATTTAAACGCTCTACAAATTATAGCTCAGTATCTAAGGATAAAAAATGGTACGAGTAACTATAACGCTCCAAGGACAGTCATTTTTGGAGGAAAAGCAGCTCCTGGTTACTTCATGGCTAAATTAATTATAAGGTTTATTAATGGCATAGCAGATGTAGTTAATTCAGACCCCGATATGGAGGGACTTTTAAGGGTTGTTTTCTTACCTGACTATAACGTTAAGCTAGGAGAAATTGTTTATCCAGCAACAGATCTTTCTGAGCAAATTTCTACTGCTGGGAAAGAAGCGTCAGGAACAGGAAATATGAAATTTGCGATGAATGGAGCTTTAACTATAGGAACTCTTGACGGGGCAAATGTAGAGTTAAGAGATCTTGTTAAAAAAGAAAATTTCTTCCTTTTCGGAAAAACTGAAAGTGAAATAATGAATTTAAAAAATAATGGTTATTCTCCTAGTACTTTCATTGACAAATGTCCTGAGTTAAAAGAAGTAATTCGTTTAATAGAGATCGGCCATTTTAGTAATGGTGATAAAGAATTATTTAAACCTTTATTAAATAGTTTGACTGGACAAGATCCATTTTTCGTAATGGCTGATTTTGAAGACTATTTAAATAAACAAGATGAAGTTAGTAACTTTTGGAATAATAAAAAAGCTTGGAACAAAATGGCTTTATTAAATACTGCAAGATCTGGATATTTTTCTTCCGACAGATCGATTAGAGAATATTGCAAATCAATTTGGAAGGTATCACCTATGCCAGTTGAAATTACGTGCGATATTGAAGAAGTAACTAATTAAAAGTATTCTTATCAGGTAAATCTGGCGTTTGATGAAATAGTCTGTTTAGTATTAATCTGTCAATATTCAGTGGGTCAGGAGCTAACTTTTTAGAAATTTCTTTAAATTTGACTTCAACATTTTCAGAAACTTTAATATCAAAAATCCTCTCCATTAAAGCCTCAATAGAATATAAATAAGCATTGACATTTTCGAGTTCTTCTATTGCATCTGTAATATCTAAATTATTTGTATGTTTATTATGTTCAACGGCTTTATCTTGACTATCTTTATCTAATAATTGATTTTGTAATTCTTCGGTAACTTTACTACAAAGAGTCCTAAAAGATTGGATAGATGCCCAATTTAATTCTTGTTGCTGCTTAAAAGTAGGAAATTCCCTTATTAAACGATCATGCTCTTTGTAAAATCTCTGACAATCAGGACATTGACAAGGTTCTTCTTTCAAAAAAATAAATAACTCTATCTAATATCATTACACTATTTAGGAAAAATTGTAGGTCCGTCAAATAATTCGTCATTTTCATCCAGAGAATCTGGGCTATCTGGCAAAGGAATTTCAATACTAGTTACCAAAGTAATAACATCTCTTAATCTCATAGAATCGGCAAACCATCCCATTGCTTGTTCGGCATCACCTCTCTTTTCGGCATCATTTGCTTGATCTTCATGAGCTTCTGCTAATAAAGAAAGCCAACAAAGGCATCTTGCTTGAACTATTGAAAGGTCTAAATCATTTGGTTGAGATTTAGAAATACGTTCATGCTCTTGTTGAATTAAGAGTTTAAGACGCATATCATGCAGCTTAGCCATAAAAGCTTTATTACTAAATACACGCTAGCTAGAGAGTTGCAAATTTGCACGCATACTACATATAGTTTATTAACTGAAACGGGACTGGAGGGAATCGAACCCACGACCTACGGTTTAGGAAACCGTCGCTCTATCCTACTGAGCTACAGCCCCAAGAGATGTTTTTTGGGATTATAAGTACTATGCTAAATGTAAGCAGGAGAGGCAGTCGCAAAAAAGTTTTATTTTGTTTTGAAAATAAACCTTTTTTGAGGAAAGTCCGGGCTCCCATATGGTCAGGCTTG
>QCTA01000057.1 GCA_003211335.1 Prochlorococcus sp. AG-670-O11
ATAAGTTCTCTTAGCAGAAATAACTTTTACTTTATGCTTAGACTTTTTTATCTCATTAAATAAAGATTTAGTATAAATATAATAATGTCCTTTTCTAAAAGGGGTGGGTTGTAATATTGCGATTTTCAAGTTTAAAAGGGGTTCTTAACATCCGAAGGAATTCTTAAGCAACCTCTTGGTGACAAATCGAAGCTAAATATTTTGGGAGAATCAGGTATTATTGTTCTTTTAAATTGACTTGGTATAAATCTATCATAAAAATTATTTACACTAAATTCCAACTGATCAACTGATATGTCTAAAAACAATTTTTTAGAAATTCTTATTGCCTCTGATCTTATTAATCCATACTTAAGAGTATAAAAAAGACAGAAATCAATAATTGAATATAGGCCAATCCTTTGTTCTGTAGTTTTTACTAAATATTCATCATGTTGAACCTCTAATTCTGGAGTAAAAGGTCTTTTTAAAATTTCCTGAATTATTTTTTTCATGTGACTTATTCTCTGAAATTATTTTCACAACATCAATCAAGATTGTTTTAGGTAATCCCCCATTAGGATTGTACATGGACATATTATCGGCGTTATAGGTGCACCATCCAACAGCTAATTCTGACATTGTACCTGTTCCAACCATGATGCCATTCATATCATTGGCTAATGTCATTAAAATTGCAGTTCTTAATCTTGCCTGAATATTTTCTTTAGCAATCGATGACTCTATTGAAACCATATTTTTGATATCTAGACTTACGTCAGATATATCTATCTTTTTAAAATCAACATTTAAAGATTTTGCTAAATCAATTGCAAGATCCTGAGACTCCAATGAAGAACCTAAAGATGGCATTATCACTGCAACAGGTTTAATATCTAATCCATGGCAAGCCTCTTTTAAAATAAGTAAAGAATAAGCTGAATCAATTCCCCCTGAGACTCCTACAATTGCTGCTTTAGAATTAGTATGTTCTAGTCTCTTTTTTAAGGCTTGTACTTGTATTTTAAAAACTTCATTAAGTTCTTGTTTACTGCTTGACAACTCATTATGAAAAGGTTTTTTAACATAATTTGGTATTGAAATATCATATTTCGAATTTATTTCTTTAAATTCGTAACCATAGATTTTGGAAAGATTTTTTGAAGAATTACTATTTTTAGAAACCAAATCGTTTAACAAATTGTTGCTCCTTCTTCCACTTTGTCTATTAGAAGCTCTAATTGCCTCAAAATCAATCGAAATTGAAGTAGTTAAATTTTTACCTGATGATTCGTATTTTTCAAGATATATACTTTTATCAGATATTATGTGAATATTTCTTAATAAGGCAATTGAAGAGCTCTCTCCATTAGAGCCTGAGACATAAAAATAAGGAAACCTTTTTCTATTGCTAATTCCCCTTATCATATTCTTTCTTGCTTGTCGGGATTGAATTGTATCAGACGAGGCAGATAAATTAAATGCCATATCAACATTTTCAAAAAGCATTGAGGGTGTTATTTCTCCCCAGGCATCTTCACAAATTTCAATCCCAAGAGATAAATCCTTTTTATTAACACTTAAATTTAAAGGACTTAAAGTATTTGATAAATCAAAGTCCAATTTTGAAAAATCTAAAACTTCATCATTAATTGAAATGCCAGATTTAAACCATCTATCCTCGTAATACTCTTGGGCAGTACATAATTCTATTTTTGCCTTATATATTATTCTTGACAACCCAAGAACAACGGCGCAATTATATAAAGAATTTTTAAATTCAAAAGGAGCTCCTACAATTGCTATTTTATTTTTTTGTTTACAAAATTTATGAATTTTAACTAAATTTTCATTTGCAATATTTAGATAATTACTATTAAAAAAAAGATCCCCACAATTATATCCCGTAATAGAAAGCTCTGGAAATACATGAATATTAGAACCATATTTTTGTATAAGATCCATATGAACATCTAAATTTTTTTTTAGATTACCAGGCTCTATATATGGGCTATGAAGACTAATTAGCATATTTTATTCCCAAATTTGAAACTCAAAAAGATTTAATTTCTTTTGTTTGATAATATTTTTTGCCATTAATGATTTTTCTTTATTTCTACTACAGTTTAACAACAAAATATCTCCATCAACTCTTGAGTCTGAACTAAAGACTTCTATATCTTTTATATTCTCAGGGTAAATAACATCTGGATCAAAATAAAAAACTTGTAATTCTTTTTTTAACTTTAAAGCTATATCATATGCTTGTGATTCAGCCAATAGATAACTACCATCTTTGTAAGTTAATCCAACTATGACTACTGATGATATTTTTTTCTCTGAACAAATCTTTGTAATCCTTTTCATGTAGTAAGTTGGTAATTTACTATTAAATATTTCATTATCAATTGGCAATTTATAATCAAGCCCAGAAGTTCTATTAATAACTTGTTGAATAGCTCTGTTATCTCTGGGGAAGCATGGGCCCCCAAATCCAAGCCCCTTGCTCAAATATTTACTCCCAATTCTACTATCTGATCCTATTGCTGATAAAACATCTTTTGAGGAACAATTCTGAATAGAGTCCGATGCAAGGCCAATTGCGTTAGCAAAGCTTATTTTTGATGTTATATATGAATTTATAGAAATTTTAGACATTTCTGCACTCTCTATACTCATTCTTCGAATTGGAATTTTCTTATTTTTAATCACAGTCATCATTGCTTCTATATGTTTATCTGCAGAATTTGGAATCTCTTCACCAACCAAAAGAAAATCTGGATTTTTTAAATCATTTAAAACAGAACCTAATGCAATGAATTCAGGGGAGTAGCAGAAATTAATATTAGAAATCATTCCTTTTGCTTTTCTAAGAATAGAAATTAATTTCAATCTTGTATCACCAGGTAAAACTGTTGAAGTGATAACAAGTAATTTATTTTTACAGCAAAAATCTATATGAATAATGTCTTTAATTACATTCTCTAAATAACTAGTATCAAAAGTTCCATCTTTTAAAGAAGGAGTTGGAACAACTATATATATATTACATCGGATTTTTTTATAACTTCTGAGGGATTATCAACAATTTGATAATTATTAAAACCTAATTCTAATTCTTTTTGTAATCCAGTTTCAAAGACTGGCTTTATTTTATTTA
>QCTA01000058.1 GCA_003211335.1 Prochlorococcus sp. AG-670-O11
TGGTATTATTAACAGGCTTATTTGGAGAAAATTGTGTATTCGATGATAGTTGCCTGCTTTTAGAATTTTGACTGTTTGAATTAATTCTAGGATCTGCCCTTCTAATTGGCGCACCCACTAGTTCAGGTGTATTTTTTACACGAGGATTGTTTAAATTCTGTGTAGGAAAGTTATTATTGTTATCAATCTTTTTTAGTGATTGAGGTCTTTGATTAAAAGTACCTTTTATTTTGTTAGCGTTTATATTTTTATTAGTGTTTGCTATATTTTTTGGTTTTTCAATTAGTTGAATAGGAGGTCTTGCAGGAGTTTTTATTTGAGAAACTGAAGGATTGTTTAAAGGCTTTTTGTCTTGTAAAAATCTTGGATCTTTTTTGTCTTTTGGATTAGGTTTTATTGCTGTTGAATTATTATTTTGAGTTTTTGAAAACGTTTGAGATTTGAGGTTAGAGGTAATAGTAGGGGAATTTGGATTTTTTTTATTTGAGATTACTTGTGAATTTTTTGGTTTAATGACAGGCTTTATCAAGAGGGGCTTTTTATTTAAACCTTCTTTTGAGGATTTCTCGGAATGCAAGTTACTTGAAAAAATCTTTGCATCTTTGTCGTTCTCGTTATTATTTTTTAGTTTGTCATTCTTTGTCTTAAATGTGGACTTATTTACAGAAAGGATTTTTTTACCTGAATTTTTGTTAATAACAAGATCTGTGATTTTTTTCGCATCCTTTAAACTTATTGAACTGCTGTGACTTTTAACTGAGATTGAAAGTTTTTGAGCAGCATCCAATATATCTTTATTTTCCAGTTTTAAATCTCTGGAAAGTTCATAAACTCTGATTTTATCGCTGATAGTCATTTAATCTGAATGTTACTCTTTTTTGTAAGTTTAAGAGAATGTAATTACAATTATATGTCCTTTTGGGATAGTTATTTATAGTTTGCAATTTCCCTTTCAAAAATATCAAAAAAATCGGGATTTAAAATGCTTTTTAAAGCTTTTTGAAGCTTTTTTTTAAGTTTAGAATCTTTAGAACACTTTTTTGATTTACATATGTAAGCAGAACGACCCATACCTTCATTAATCATAATTCCTAACTTGTGATCATTAGTAATCTTCAAAAGATTATTTCTATCAAAAGTGATCCTGCAAGAAATGCACTTACGCATAACAGGAGATTTCAGTATCACCGTGTTTTCTCCTCTGTAGACAATACTTCATCTTGTTTTAGGCTTTCTGTTCGGTTATCTTCTGAAAGAGTTTCTTCCTCATATTGTTCATCTCCATATTCCTCATCATCTTCAGGTAAAGGATAAAGTTCCCTTAATCGTGCATCTTCTGCTGCTCTTTCTGCTTGCTCAGCCTCCAATCTCTGTTCAGCTTCTCTTTGAAGATTCTCCTCCTCCTCTCTTTGAATAATTAACTCTGCTACAACAGCGTCTTCCGCCTCCTGATCATATTCATGGGAGTTTTTAACGTCAATTTTCCAACCTGTTAATCTAGCGGCAAGACGCACATTTTGACCTTCCCTTCCTATAGCAAGACTTAGTTGATCAGGAGGAACTAAAACATGAGCATGTTGCCCTTCTGGATCAACAAGTCTGACAAGGTCAACTTTAGCTGGACTCAAAGAATTTAATATATACTGGATTGGGTCAGATGACCACTTTATGACATCTATTTTTTCTCCCCTTAATTCATTAACTACTTGTTGAATTCTTGCTCCTCTTGCTCCAATGCAAGCACCTACTGGATCAACTTCTCTTTCGATACTGTCTACGGCAACTTTAGTCCTTGGTCCAACAGCTCTTGAAGGAGGATTTGCTTCTCTTGAAACAGCGACAATTTTAACTGTACCCTCTTGAATTTCTGGGACTTCGTTTTCAAATAAATAAACCACTAAACCAGCATTAGCTCTACTCACAAAAAGTTGAGGACCTTTTCTAGCTATTTCACTAACTTCTTTTAAGAAAACTTTGAATGTTGCGTTTGCTCTATAATTGTCATTTGGCAATTGATCCCTCTTAGGTAGTTCTGCTTCAACTTCTGGTCTACCGATACCTGAACTTACTCCCATAATAACCGACTGCCTTTCGAATCTTATAACTCTTGCAGTTAAAACAGGATCTTCTAAATCTGCGAATTCTTCCTGAATCATTTTCCTTTGTTGATCTCTCAACTTTTGAGCCAATACTTGCTTCGTAGTTGAGGCAGCCATCCTGCCAAAGTCTTCCTTCTCTGGTGTGACATCTAAAACGACGGTATCACCAATTTGAGCATCATCAGCGACTTGTTGAACTTCTTGAAGAGATATTTGATGATCCTCGCTTTCCACCTCTTCTACAATTATTTTACTTGATAAAATTCGATAACCTTCCTCTTCTAGATCAAAACCTACATCAAAATTACTAAAGTATTCTTCATCAAATGGATCTTCTTTTACTCCAATGTAAAAGGTTCTTCTATATTTTTCGTAACCTTTAAGTAAGGCTTCACGTAAAGCTGATTCCACAACGTGAGGAGGTAATTTTTTTTCCTCACTGATGTCTTCAATAAGATTGTTTAAACCTGGGAGAATTACTAATGCCATCTATGATGGGTAAAATGAATAATAGTTGAAAATAAATTAGCCTTTCAAGGTGCAAAGACTAACCTTTAATACTTCATTAAAGGGGATTTTTTTAATCTTACCTTTTATGTTAATGGCTAAAAAATTTTTAGACTTTTCATAAAGTAAACCATTCAAAAATTTTATATTTGAATTTTTTGGGTTTAACTCAACATTAACTGGAAAACCTTTAAAAGTTTTGAAGTCTCTATCTGAGGTTAATTCATCACTGACCCCTTGACTACCAATTTCTAAAACATATGAACATTTTAAAAGATTTGAATTTTCAATTACGGTGAATGCTGGATTATTGAATCTTGTACAATCATCTAAAGTAATATTATCTTCATTAGTTTTGCAAATAATAATTTTTATGATAATAGGACTTTGATTTGTTAGTAAATTTAAACTATAAATTTGAAGATTAAATTCTTTGGCCA
>QCTA01000059.1 GCA_003211335.1 Prochlorococcus sp. AG-670-O11
TCTCAACAATAATTGTAGCCAAAATAGCTGTAAAATTTTTACCCTTATCTCTTTTAATTTCCTTAATTTTTTCTATGTTTACTGCAACACTATGGGGGACTTCTTCCCTTGTATTGATTAATACTTGCTCTCTTACTAAATCCGCTAATAAATTATCTAGGGGTTGATCGCATATTGTATCTTCCTCGTAGAGCATTGGTCCTATTGGGAGGAAATTTAAAATTATATCAATCAATTCAGAGCACCCATCTCCTTCAGATGCACTTACAATTTGAAAATTTTTACTAGTTCCAAAAACTTTTCTATATTGATCTAATCTTAGACTCTTGAATTCCTTATTCACTAAATCCCATTTATTCAATGCAACAATAAATTCAGTTTTATTGGCAACTAAAAAATCTTTTATGTATTCATCACCTCTCCCAGGTTCAACACTTGAATCGAGAACTAAAACAACCATATCTACTCCATTTATTGCTGATTTAGCATTTTTCACAAGTATTTCGCCTAAAAGGTGATGAGGTTTATGAACTCCAGGCGTATCTACAAAAATTATTTGCCCAAATTTTGTAGTAAGTATTCCTTTTAATTTATTTCTAGTAGTCTGAGCCACAGGAGACGTAATTGTTATTTTCTCTCCAATTAACTTATTTATTAAAGTAGATTTCCCTACATTTGGCCTTCCTAGTAAAGTTACGAAACCAGATTTATAATTAGTCAAAAGTCTTTTAAAATATCCATAATAAAATTCTGATCAAAAATGATAAAAAAAGCTATAAAATTAAAAGAAACTTCTTTTACTCAGGCAATAAATATATCTGCTCAATGGTGTAAAGAATGGGGAGAAGATCTTTTAAGTGAGGAAGTTTTGGCCGATAGAGTCGCAGAATTGATTAAAACAAAAAACGGTTTGAGAGGTTTTTTTGCGTATGCATTATCAGATCAAAATTGTTATTTATTAGATAAGCTTCCTTTCTCATTTGTTTTCAAACTTCAAGAAGCTGGAAATGATGTAGTCGAAATAATAATTAAAAATCTAATTATGAGCTCTGCCCAAATAATTGTTCATGAAAGTAACAATAATCTTGAATATAAATCTAATTCGGAAAATATATCAGAGAGATGTAAAAGTATTTTGCGAGTTTTGGAAACGAAGTCTGTTACAAAAAATATTAATCAAATAATGAATGATTTAGATAATCTTGGAAATAGCTTCGATAATTCAAAAAAATATAATGAAAAGCAAAAGGAATTTATAAAGCATCAAATTCTCGATATTGCACAATAAAAAAAGCGTAGATGTTCTACGCTTTAAAAGATATAAGTTAAGTTGAAATTATTCTTTAATTTCTTCTTCCACCACCTTGAAGTGCAATCATCAATCTTAAGATAAATACAAATAGATTTATATAGGTTAAATACATACCTAACGCTCCAGCTAGATATTGATCATCATTATATCTTCTTGGCATTGTGTAAAAATCTAAAAAAGACATTGCAACGAATAAAACTGTTCCAAATCCTGCAATCATTAGTTCAAGACCTGAACCTCCAAAAACTCCTGGAGCAAAGAATCCGCCTATTAATTGAACGAACATTGCTATCAATAAACCAATTAAGCCAAGTCCAACAACTCCGCTAAGAGCTTGTCCAACACTATCGCTCATTCTTTGGCCTGTATAAGAAGCTATTACGAAAGTAATTCCTGTAGCCAGTGCAGCTGTACCAACAGATCCTATGCCAATTGTTCCAATTGCCAAAGCTACTATTCCACTTAAGGTAAACCCTGTTAATAAACTAAATCCAGTTAACAAAGGAAGAGCTTTTGCATTATTTGCGTTATTGGCAGCGCTTGTTGCAACGAAAAATAAAACTAATTCAGCTATTAAAGCAATTATTGAAAGAGGTTGAAAGAGTGAAGGGTTAGTTGCTATCAATGAGACACCTGCTAATACACCTAAAGAAGTTAAAACCATTCCTCCGCCTACATAAGGGAGAGCTTTCTGAACTACATTTGGTCCAACGATTGAACTAGTTTGAGCATCGCGAATAGCTTGATTAAAATTACTACTTGCTGGCATTTTTATACCTTTAAACTGACTTTATTCTACCTAATTTTTTATATTTCAGTGTACGGTTCACCCAAGTAATATTTTATTTGTAAGTCTCAATAATTTTCTGAACTAAAGGGTGTCGAACCACATCATCAACAGTTAAATAACACAACTTTATACCTTCAGTATTAGAAAATATTTTTGATGCTTCCACCAAACCACTTAACTGCTCATTTTTTAAATCAATTTGGGTAATATCCCCATTAACGACCATCTTTGATCTCTCGCCTAATCTAGTTAAAAACATTCTCATTTGAGAATTAGTAGCATTCTGAGCTTCATCTAAAATAATCAAAGAATTATCTAATGTTCTTCCTCTCATAAATGCTAGTGGTGCGACTTCAATAATGCCTCTATCAATTAATGAACTTGTTTTGTCGGTGCCAAAAATGCTATGTAAAGAATCAAACAAAGGTCGTAAGTATGGATCAACTTTTTGCTGCAAATCTCCAGGCAGAAATCCTAAATTCTCACCAGCTTCTACAGCTGGTCTTGTTAAAACAATTTTTTCGATTTTTTTCTCATTTAATAATCTAGCGGCACAAACGGTTGCTAAAAATGTTTTACCCGTACCTGCTGGACCAATAGCGAAAGTTAAATCAAAGTTCTCAATAGATTCAACATATTCTTTTTGTCTTATCGTTCTAGGCCTTAAATATCTCCCTTCTTTTGAACGAGCTAGAATCTTTTTTCCAAGCTCAGCATGAGAAGAAGATTCTCCCAT
>QCTA01000060.1 GCA_003211335.1 Prochlorococcus sp. AG-670-O11
TCTCAGTTTGACCTGTAATTACTTTATTTCTTAATTCATCGATATTTGATTTATACGATTTATATAAAATATTCATCTAGAAAATTTTTTATATGATAGTTAATATATCAGATTAATATATAGTAAATATAGATAAATTATTTAAACAAAAAAGGCTTTATTATTATTTATAAAAACTATTAATTTTAATTCATATTTTGAAAATAATAAAAAAAGAAGCACAATTTATTATTCCTTCTTTTTTATGTTTTTTATTATTTATAATTGTCAATTTTAGGCGCTTCTTCTTAGTTTCAGACCTTTCCTATTGGTCGAGTTATCTTATTAATCAACCTTATCGGATATTAAGCTATAGTTTTGTTCATAAAGATTTGAATCATTTATTATCTAATATATTTGGAATTATTGTGGTTAGATATTGTTTTATAAATTTGAATTTGAAGAATATATTTCTTTTCCTTTATTTAATAATTTTATTAATACCAATACAGACTTTTATTTTATTTATAGTAGATAATTTTTTATTTTATAATCCTAATCATTTGTTGGTAGGTTTTAGTGGAATTATATTTGGTACATTTTCCTTTATATTATTTTCCTCTCTTCATGGGAAAGGACATATTTTTAATATTTTCATTGGCTTGAAAAAGAACAATGAAATTTATAGATTAATGACTGTTTTTTTGTCTTTAGGGATTGTTTATTCTTTGTTGCCAGGTATTAGCTTATCTGGTCATATCGCAGGAATATTGAGTGGATTTATTATTTTTATTATTTGAGGCGAGAATATATTTTTTCTTAGTATTGATAAAATTAACTGCCTCAAAATCTTAAAAGTCTTGTTTTATTAAGTTAAAATATTATTAATGAAAAATTTTTTTTCAATCAGACTGATATCTGATGATGAGATCCAGAAAGTTACTGATTGGGCGAAGTTAGAGGGATTTGCTCCTGGCTTTGATGACATATCAATTTATAAAAATACCGATAATAAAGGGATATGGGTTGGATGTCTTGATAATGATCCTATAGGTTCAATAGCTTGTGTTAAATATAATTCTTCTTATGGATTTATAGGATTATTTATCGTAAAAAAAGAATTCCGAAATATGGGTTATGGAGTGAGATTATGGAAACATGCATTAGATTATTTAAAAAATGTTGACTGTATTGGTTTAGAAGCAGCTCCAAATAGATTAGATGATTATCAAACTTGGGGTTTTAAAAAATCTTCCACAACAAATAGATGGAAATTAGAGGGCATTCAAGATTTGCCAAATAGGAATTTTTATAAAGATGAAAATAATACTTTTAGTGTTGTTCCAGGTAATCAGATTTCCCCTGAAGCTGTTTTAATATATGATTCTCAGCGAGAACCTAGTCCTAGGCCGCATTTCTTGAATGATTGGCTGAAGAATTCTTTTGGAAATGTTAGTGCGCTTGTTGATAATAATGGCATGTGCCATGGCTTTGGGAGGATAAGACCTTGCATGCTTCAAGGTAATATTCAAGGTTGGCGAATTGGTCCTCTTCTAGCTGATACGCCTCCTTTGGCAGAGTTACTTATTAGAAAATTAGTTAGGAATCTAGAAGCTCAAATCTTATTAGACTGTTCGAATCTTAATCCTTATGCAAATTACCTTTTATCTAGTATGGGTTTTAAAGAAATTTCGCAAACTTATAGAATGTATAAAGGTATTCAACCTTCATGTCCAATGAATCAGGTATATGCGCTTGCTTGTTTAGAGCTGGGCTAGTCATTGATCTAATACGTAACATTTTTTCTGATTCTATTGATCTTTCATAACTCGAAACTTTATAGAGTTATTGCTTTATTAGGTTTTGAGAAGGTTAATTCTCAGCTGTTTTTAATATCCTTTCTACAGTATCTGCATTGATTATTATGATCTCTCCATTATCAATGTCTGCCACTTGAAACAAGGTCCATGAATTTGGATTTCTTGCTCCTGCTATACAGTTAATAACTTGCCCAATCCAATATTCATGGCGAGCGTTTTGTGTATTCTCTGGAGACTTTTCATCTCTAATTACTACATGATCACCAGGCTTAACGCAAAGAAATTCATAAGTTTCTGAAGAGGCCATATCTCAATATCCTTTATAGTACAAATATATTATAAAATCTGTATTTTGGCCTTATTTTATGGGTAGTATTTATTCTCTTAATCATGTAAAAATATGATTTATAAATAAAAAAGTAAAAACTATTTAAATTAAAATAATTACGAAGAGATTGAAAAATTTTATATCTATAAATGTTGAGTATATTAATAAGGTATAGGACTGAAAAAATAGTAACTGATCTTTTAAACTAAAATAGATTTCAATTGATCAACGATATCTGTATGACTAGAGACTAATTTTGTAAATAATAAATAAATTAAACCTCCCATTGCAATTCTCCCATTTAATTTTTCTAACTGTTTTAATTTTTTAAACAAATCTTTTTTAAATTCTTAATTAAAATTTAGCCGCTTATGTAAAAAAAAAAGTATCGGTTGTTTCTAAAAAATTATTTTTATTTTCCCCACCACGATTTATTAGTTTTTGTGAAAAATTATTTAAATAGTTAAGGATGTTAAAGCCAACCTTCTTTCATTTTTAAATAAAGTTGTTCTGTTTCCGCAGAATAAATATTACTGTCTTGATATGATTGCTGCTGCTGCTGCTGCTGTTGCTGAGTAGAATCGTTTTCTTGAGTAGAAACTTCGCTCATTTGCCCTTAAAAATCTATGTGTTTATTCTCTCATATTTAAAGCATTTTT
>QCTA01000061.1 GCA_003211335.1 Prochlorococcus sp. AG-670-O11
GAGAGGAAAAATAACTATACAAGTTAATGCCCCAAATTTTGATTATGATTTCAGTAAAGAAGGTTTTAATATTTTTAGAGTTTTAAAATTTATTCAATCTTTCATCTTTAAATATTCTTTGAATTTACTTGATTTAAAAATAAGCTGCCTTGGTAAATGGCATAAAAATCAATTATCTAAACAGTTAAAAATTAATAAAAGGAGAATTGTAATAATTGAAGATGGTGGTGGTGGAATTATAAAAAAATATAAGGAGGAAACATTAAATAAAAAGCTGAAATATAAGTCAATACTTTTTCCTAAAAAAAATAAAAAAGTTTTCCTGCTTTTCGGAAATATTAGAAAAGATAAAGGTCATTTATTTTTATCAAAGCTATGGAAGAAATATTTTAGTAAACCAGACGATCCTTACTTATGGATTGTAGGACATGATGAAGAAAAAATTTCGTCCTCGATACTAGAACAAGATTCATATAATATAGTTTTGCATAATTCATATGTCCCACTTGATTTAATAAGTTGTATTTATCAAAAGTCGGATTTTGCAATATTACCTTATATTTCTTGTTATAAAGGCGGCTCGGGACCTTTAATGAAAGGAGCATTTACTCATTCTAAACTTGCCATAGTTTCAAATGTTTCAGAGATGGGGAGATTAGCAAATGAAGAAAAATTAGCGGAATCTTTTGAAGCTGAAGATGAAAATTCTTTGGTTATGTGTTTAAAAAGAGTATTAAATAATGGATCAGACTTTTACGCCGATAAAATTAATAATGCATACAATTATGCCAATAAAAGAGATTGGTCAAATCTTGCAAAAAGATTTATTGCAAGTCTTGAATGATTATTCTATTGATTTATAAAAATTTTTTTAACATATATTGTGGATTTTTTAACTTCTTTTTTAAAGGCGTAATTTCTAACAAACCATCAAATAAACCTTTTGCAATCCATAAAATTGTCTTTAAGATATTACGACTTCCTAATAAAGAAATAAAAAGTTTTTTTGTTAATAAATTAAAGATTGATTTAGAAGCCCATTTTGGGAAAAAGATAGAATTTTTTATAAAAATTGGTAAGTTGTTTCTGTATTGCAGATATAATCTTATATCTGAATGTCTTCTAATAATAAAGTGAAAATTTAAAATTTTCTTTTTAAGGATTACTCCAGCATCGTGGACTATAATAGGAAAATCAAATTTAAAAAAATTCAAATTATTTCTTCTTGCTCTAATTGAATACTCGGTATCAATAGCCTCAATAAATAATTTACTTTTAAAACCATTAAGTTTCTCCCAGGCAGAAGTTAAATAAATAGTTCCCGAAGTTATAGTTGTAAGAGTTAAATAAGGTGAAGAGTCTTTATAATTATTTATCTTAATATTAGGATTATTTGATGATAAGAATGAAAAAACCAGCAGGATTAAAATATTTGTAATAATGAGCATTTATTATTTCTATTAGATTTTCCTCTTTCCGAATTAATATTGAGTCTTGATCTAATGTTAATAGTAAATCTATTCCCATACTAAGCGCTTTTTTAAATCCTATATTTAAGGCTTTTGCTTGTCCTAAATTATCTTTCAGTTCAATTTCTTTGAAATTAGGATTTGTTAATTTAAAAGCTTTTTTTGAATTCCAGACCAAGATACCTGAACTAAAAAAAGAAAGATTTCTTTTTGTATTAACTATATCTTCCTCTGTAGGGTTAAAGAGGATTATTAAAACTCCAATTTTTTTTAGAGAATACATATTTAGCTAGTAATTCTTAATCAATATTTTTTGATTTAAATTTTTACTGTATTTTTTTATAAATTATTTGAATTAATATATAATAACTTATCGTTGTTTAAGAATACGCAATATGCAAAATATTTTAGTTACTGGAGGAGCCGGTTTTATTGGATCAAATCTCATAAATGAACTTTTGAAGGATAATAAAAAAAGAATATTTGTATTTGATAATTTAAGTACTGGGAGAATAGAAAATTTATCATTAGAACATCCCTTACTTAAATTCTTTAATATTGACTTGTTGTCTAATTACGAAGATTGGCCTGTAATTAATGATTTATCCTATCTTTATCATTTTTCTGCTAATGCAGATGTTCGTGGAGGTGTTAAGGATAGAGAAGTTGATTTCAAACAAAATGTTCTAGTCACAAAATCAGTCTGTGATTATGCAAAATCTATGCATTGTAAGCATTTAGTATTTTCTAGTAGCGCCACAGTATATGGTGAACCTGAAATCTTTCCTACTTCTGAATCATCCGTTTTGAGACAAACTTCAATTTATGGAGCAAGTAAGCTAGCTGGTGAAGCTTATATTCAGGCTTATTCAGAATATTCTGATTTTAAAAGCTCTATTTTTAGATTTGTTTCCTGGATAGGATTCCGATACTCGCATGGAGTTATTTATGATTTTTATAAAAAATTGACTCTTAATCCAAAAGAATTGGAAATTTTAGGAGATGGTAATCAAAGAAAATCTTTTTTAGATGTCAGTGATGGTGTTAAAGGAATTATAACTCTAACTAATCATAATAATTCCACTGAGACTTTTAATCTTGGCCATAATGAAATTATGAATATTACTGAATTAGCTAAAATAGTATGTGATTATTTGGAACTTAAAAATACTAAATTTACATATACTGGATCCAAGAGAGGTTGGGTAGGAGACTCTCCATTAGTTCATCTAGATATTTCTAAAGCCAAATCATATGGATGGGTTCCTAAAGTTTCTATAAAAGAAGGAATAATAAATACCCTGAATTACCTC
>QCTA01000062.1 GCA_003211335.1 Prochlorococcus sp. AG-670-O11
TCTATCTTCTTGAAAATTATTGGATTTATGATTATTTTTTGATTGTCGTCTTCTATTATTCGTATCATTATTTTTTTGGGAATAATTATTTTTAGAAAAGTTTTTCATAAATTTATTAACTTATTTACACTCTAGGTATTCAAAAATTTTAGACAATCTTTTAGGATCTTTTAGAAATAACCAGCCAATTAAAGCTTCAAAACCTGTTGCTCTTGAATAAATAACAGGCTCTAAAGATTTTGGGACTCTCTTTGTTTTATTTCTAGCTCGTCTTACTAAATTAATTTCGAAAGAATTTAACAAATGTTCTATATCATCCAATGATTTTGACTGAGCCTGAGCTTTAACTTCATTAACAACTGAAAGATGAAGATCTTTTGATTTTAATGGGATATAAACATGGAGTAATCTTTGATGTAACTCCCATACAGAATCCCCAAGCCAAGCAAGTTGAATAACACCAATCTCTTCAGGGGAACCATGAGGAGCAAGATTTTGTGTCCAATAATTCAATTCTTTAAAAATAGTAATGCTTCTTGAAGAGTATCTTTTAAATTAAGAAATTCTCCTAATCGAACTAGTTTAATAGTTTGTGCAACCCTAGAATTCCCTACGACAGAAAACCCTAATTTAAGTTTTTTGCATTCCTTGGAAGTTTGAACAAGAGCTCCTAAACCAGAGGAATCAAGGAAATCAATTTTACTTAAGTCAATTACAAATGATAAAGGATCGTTTTTTAGGGTATTAGTAATAAAAGTTTTAAATTGTTTTTCAGAAAAATCGTCTAATTGCCCTTTAAAAGTAAAAACAATAATATTTGTCTTTACTTCGATGTTCCCTCTTAGAGAAACAGTTAGCTTTTGGAAATCTTCTATGATTAAGTCCCTCCAAAAAAAATTAATTTATCAAATGTAATTATCAAATCAAAAAGAATCCATATGTCAACATCCTTCTAACATTAGAGAAACAAATTTTTTAAATAAATAATCTGAATCATGAGGTCCTGGACTTGCTTCTGGATGATATTGAACACTAAATATAGGTTTATTAATAATTTTTAATCCGGCAACAGTTTTATCATTAAGGTTAAAGTGAGTTATTTCAACGAGTTCATTTGATAATGAATTTGGATCTAAAGCAAAACCATGATTTTGGCTTGTTATTTCAATATTATTATTTATGCCACAAGGATGATTTAATCCTCGATGTCCAAAAGGTAATTTATAAGTTTGCCCACCTAATGCCAACCCAAATATTTGATGACCAAGACAAATACCAAACATAGGAATTTTTCCATAATTTATTAGTAACTTAGCTAAATTAATACCATCAAAAACGGAAGAAGGGTCTCCTGGACCATTTGAAAAAAATATTCCATCGGGTTGATGACTTAAAACATCCTCAAAAGAAGAATTAGAAGGTAAAACCAATACTTCACATCCATGAGAAACTAATCTATTAAGAATTGATTTTTTTATACCAAAATCTATAGCGACAATTCTTAATTTATTTACATTATTAATTTTTACTTTTCTTACATCAAAATCAGTCATCGAAGTCTCTTCACAAATATACTCTTTCTTTGTTGAAACTTCGTTGGCCAAATTTAAACCTTTCATATTGGGAGCATCAGAAATAATTTTAATACAACTATCAAGATCATTGTTTTCTGTAGTAATAAGTCCATTCATAGAACCGTTAGATCTTAATATTTTAACGAGCGCTCTTGTATCAACACCACAAAGTCCAATGATATTATTATCTATAAGCCATTGATTAAAATTTAATCTAGATCTCCAATTACTATTATTTGTTGAATAATTACGAACAATTAAACCTTTGACAGAATTTTTTGATTCTGAATCTTCGAAATTAATGCCTGTATTTCCAATCTCTGGATAAGTAAATGTAAGTATTTGTCCAAAATAACTCGGGTCAGTAATTACTTCCTGATAACCAGTCATGCCCGTATTAAAAACAATTTCACCAACAGTTGAACCCTTCGCACCAAATGAATAACCCGAAAAAGTAATCCCGTTACTCAATACAAGTTTTGCATTTTTCTTAAAAGGATGATCCATTATATAAAAAACAATTTCCTATGATTCAAGAAAAGATTTCAAAAGCAAGAATTTATCCCAGGGTTTTGCTTTACTGATGGAGAACAGAGCATTTTTAAATCCCTTTTCAATATCATCTTCAATTCCTGCGACCCAGAGTACTAATGCAGTATTCAAAGCTACGACATCAATATGAGCCTTTTGACCTGAACCATTCAAAACAGATCTTAGAATGTCTTCGTAAGATTCATTATTTGATACGATTAAATGTTTGTTTGAGGTGTTTTGATAATTAAAGTCAGAGACATTTAATTTTGAATGTATAAGATTACCCTTATCTACGAATATAATTTTATTATCTCCTTCTAATGAAGCCTCATCTAGACCACCAAAGCCATGAACAACAATTGCTCGATCCAAACCCATTCTGCTCAAAGCTGAGGCCATAGGTTTAAGTAATTCTTCAGAAGCGACTCCTAAAACTTGAGCATTCGGTCTTAAAGGATTTACAAGTGGACCTAATTGGTTAAAAACAGTTCTTACGCCAAGTGCCTTTCTCAAAGGTGCTAATTTAATTAAAGATTTATGCCAAACAGGAGCAAATAAAAAAGTTATTCCAATTTCATCTATTGAAGAAATAACCTTTTCTAAAGTGGAATTTAAATTAA
>QCTA01000063.1 GCA_003211335.1 Prochlorococcus sp. AG-670-O11
TCTCAGCCTTTTCAACATTCGTATATGCACCACAATTTATTACCCAATCTGGACTTGTATCTATAATTGCTTTTCTACATTCTTTTTCGTCAGATAGATTTAAATCTTTTCTGGAAGATTTTATTATCTCGATACCAATAGGTTTTGATTCGATAATTGATTTTCCTAATTGTCCATTTGCACCTGTTAGTAGTATTTTCATTTAAATAAATCACCGTTTCTTTTAGCCTCAATAAGTGTTTGAGCTGATTCATCTTTTTTTGATAAAAAAGGAAAATCTATATCAAATTCTTTTGTGGGCCATTTAATATTTATAGTGGGATCATTCCATTTTAAAGATCTTTCATAATCCTTGTTCCAATAATTATTAACTTTATAATTTACGATAGCTTCATTTGAAGTGGTTAGAAAACCGTGCGCAAAACCTTCTGGGACCCAAAGTTGTTTGCAATTCTTATCTGATAAAAAAATTGATGACCAACCTAAAAATGTTTTTGAATAAGGTCTTAAATCTACAATTACATCGAAAATACTTCCTTTAAGACAGCGTATAAGTTTTCCTTGTAAAAAAGGTTTAAGTTGATAATGTAAACCTCTTAAAACTCCTTTTTTGGAGAAAGAAATATTATCTTGAACAAAATTTATATCTTTTGAAGCTAATTTATTAAATATTTTTGAGTTCCAACTTTCGTAAAAAAAACCTCTTTGATCTTCAAATTGCTTTGTTTGATTAATAATTGGTCCTTCTAGAATTTGACCAGATATTGTTTTTAGGAGATCTAATTTGGTCATATTAATTTTCAATAAGGCTTAGTAAGTATTTACCATAAGAATTTGAATATAAATTTCCTATACTTTTTAATTGCGTATCATTGATCCATCCCTTTCTCCAAGAAATTTCTTCTGGAGCCCCTATTCTTAAACCTTGTCTTTCCTGAATAGCCTTAACAAAACTGCATGCATTATATATTGATTCAAAATTGCCCGTATCAAACCAAGTCATCCCTCTACTCAGTAAAAAGAGATTAAGTTTACCTTGTTTCAGATAAATTTCGTTAATATCTGTTATCTCAAGTTCTCCTCTAGACGATGGCTTTAATGATTTAGTAATATCCACCACATTTTCATCATAAAAATATAAACCTGTAATAGCATAGGAACTTTTTGGGCTAGATGGCTTCTCCTCAATTGATAAAACTTTTCCATTTTTATCAAATTCGGGAACTCCATATCTTTCGGGATCTGATACTTGATAACCAAAAATAGTTGCTCCTTCCTTTGATGCTCCTATTAACTCTAATTGATTAAATAAATCTTTACCATAGTAAAAATTATCACCTAAAATTAATGCAACTGGATCTTTTGCTATAAATTCTTCTCCAAGTAAAAAAGCCTGCGCTATCCCTTCTGGTTTTGGTTGAACTTTATATTTAATTGTTATACCTAGATGGCCACCATCACCCAATAAATTTTTAAATGCATTTAAATCGTTTTCTTTTACAATTACTAATATTTCCTTTATACCTGCCATCATCAATGAACATAAAGGGTAATAGATCATAGGCTTATCATAAATATTTAATAACTGTTTGCTAGTTGATAATGTTATGGGATATAGTCTTGACCCCTTACCTCCCGCTAATATTATTCCTTTGGTATAAGAATCTTTAGAATTCATTATTTGATAACTGGAAAAACCACAAAACCATTATAAATTAATTATTTTACTATTCAATAATTGAATTTCTTAAGAGTAATTATTTTAATATTTATAATATAAATATTAAAATTTTCAATTTATATTTAGCTTTATCTAACCATTTCGCGTCATTATATTTATTTTCATAGGGTAATTGGAATTAATAATTTTTAAAGTTATGGCATTAATTCTTTTTGATAAAAGTCTTTGCAAATGCAAGTAATTTTATAAAGTCTAAAAGTATACTTATAAAAATAAATTTTAAAATTTCTACTAATGAGTATTTTTTAAATTGAATTTTTTTTCTCTTTGGTAAAATAATTAATCTTGTAATTAGATACAACAAACTTAAGGTTAATAAGGAAATTTTTGTAATATTGGGGACATATAATAAACTTTTTTCATTCCAGTCTGCAATAATATCATTCCAAAAAAATGTAATTATAAAAATTGATATTGATGAGAATGATAAATAGAAAAATCTTTGTCTTTCAACATCAACATTATAATTTTGAGCAGAAGTTGAATAATATAAAAACCATTTTTTGCATAAATAAATAAGTGATTTATCCATAATCGCGACGTAAAAAACTAAAGCCACATTTTTTTGAAGTAAATTCTTTTCGATTTCAGATACTCTTTTGATCCACTCAGAATCTTCTCCTGATCTAAGACTAGGTAAAAAATATCCTATTTTATTGATAAGCTTTCTCTTCATTAATGAGCCAGGAACAGTTATTAATTCTTTTTCTCCATACGTAGCAGCAATAAAACTTCTTTCAAAACTATTACTACTTAAATACTTTGTATTGCCTAGAACTCCATCAAAATTATTAATTATTATGGATTTAAGAGATTTTTCTAACCATAAATTCTCAGGTATTGTTGAAGCATCTAAGAATGCAATAAATTCTCCAGTACTTTCAGCAATTCCAATATTTCTTGCTTCTCCTGGCATAAGCGTTTCTTTATAAATTAAAAATTTGCATAATTCTTT
>QCTA01000064.1 GCA_003211335.1 Prochlorococcus sp. AG-670-O11
AATCCCTTCAGATATTAAAGATAAATCAAATCTTCTACTAAGCCTCTCTCCTCTTACTTTTCCTCATGAACTTGCAAGATTAATTCTTATCGAACAAATTTATAGAGCTATCTCTATTTCTATTAATTCGCCTTATCATCGCGCCTAAACAGAAGATTAAAGATTAATACATAAACCTCTTAAAACAAACACAATTTTAAATTTTTAATATATAGTATATATGTACTACTGAAAGGATTTCGTATTCTTCTGATTTAACTTTTAAAAAGATGAAGATTCCATTATTAAGTGATTCGGTCTCAGCGGGTTTTCCCTCTCCTGCAGATGACTATACTGAGGAAAATATTGATTTGAACGAGCATTTAATATCTAATCCTTTTAGTACTTTTTTTCTTAGAGTCAAAGGTGACTCAATGATCAATTCAGGAATTAAAGATAAAGATTTAATAATAGTAGATAAGAGCCTAACTGCTAAACCAGGAAATATTATTATTGCGATGATAGATGGAGAATTTACTATAAAAAGATTATCCATAAAAAATAATGAATTATATTTAAAAGCAGAAAATCATAAATATCCAGACTTCAGTTTTAGAAATCATATTGATATACAAATTTGGGGAGTTGTAATCTATTCAATACATAGTCACTTATGAAAAGTAAAAGCTCAAGTACTGAAGCAATAGCTCTTATAGATGCCAATAATTTCTACGCATCGTGCGAACAAAGTATTAATCCCAATTTAAGGAATAAACCAGTAGTAATCTTGTCTAATAACGACGGATGTATTATCGCAAGAAGCCCTGAAGCTCGTGCTTTGAAAATAAAAATGGGAATTCCTTATTTTAAAGTCAAAGAAAGTTTAAATAACTTAGGAGTTGCAGTCCTAAGTTCCAATTACTCGCTCTATGGTGATATGAGCAAGAGATTAATGAATTTATTAAAGGACTATTCTGAAGAGATAGAGATTTATTCTATTGATGAAGCCTTTATTTCAATTCTTAGACCTAAAGATAAGAATTTAAATCCTTGGGCAAGAAAAGTAAGGTGCTTAATATATCAAAATCTAGGAATAACTTTAACAATAGGAATAGCAGAAAACAAAGTAAGAGCAAAAATTGCTAATAATCTAGCTAAGAATATAGATTCTTCCGCAGGAATATTTGATTTAGCTAGGATCTATAATGATAATGATTACTTAAGAAGAATTAGTGTAGAAAAAATATGGGGTATTGGTAAACAAACATCTAATTGGTTACAAAGCAAAGGGATTAAAAATGCAAAAGAATTCAGAGATATGGATGAAGATGAAATCATTAAGAAATTAGGGATCATAGGGAAAAGATTACAAATGGAATTAAAAGGTAGTAAATGTCTTCCAATAGAAATAATTAAGAAGCCAAAAAAAGAGATTCAAGTAAGTAGAAGCTTTGGAAAACCAATCACAAAATTAGAAGATTTAACTCAAGCATTAGCAATTTATGCAATAAAAGCCTCCGAGAAAATGAGAAGTCAAAGCTTAAAATCATCTGCCATTACTGTATTTGTAAGAACTAGTCATTATTCAAATCATCCTTATCAAAAAAGTGCTTATAAAAAACTTATAAATGCAACAGATAATACAAGTACTATTTTAAAAACAGTACGTGCATTATCTAAAGAAATTTATACTCCGGAATATAAATTATCAAAAGCTGGGGTCCTAATGCAGGATTTAACTAATTGCAAATATTTACAGCAATCAATTATCAATTACGAATCTCCAGAGGAATCAAAAAAATCAATCCTTCTTATGAAAACAATTGACTCCTTAAATAAAAAATTTAATAATGAAGTAATTACATGGGCAATCGCAAAAAAACCAAAAGAATGGGCAATGAATAGAAATTCATTAAGTTCTGGATCTACAACAGATATTAGAAAAATTCCAAATATAATGATATAAAAAAAGAATATGGAATTTATATTATTTTTAAGCAAAATCGATAAAGAGATAATAGAACTGATCAATAAATCAAATAATTCAATAGAAGAAAATACAGCTCTTTGTGCCATGGATAAAAAATTTGTTGGTTTTTACAAAAGAAGAGAAAAAGTAATAGTTATTTGCACTGAAAATGCCAAAAAATTAGGAGGATATAAAGAAGGCAAAAGTTATGATAATCACAAAACAAATCTTTATATAAGAAGAGCTTTAAGACATGAGACGACACATCTAGTCCAGTCATGCAATAACAATAAACCCACAGGGATAATAAAAAATATAGAAGATAAAATTCATTCAGGAAAATTAAAAGCTTTAATTTCGTCAGTACAATTATCTGGAAATTATTCTAAAGAGTTAGAGGCTTATGTTATGGAGGACAAGCCAAGAAAAGTAAAAGAGATACTGAAAAGTTATTGTTTATAAATTCTTAAAAAATTTATTGGTCAGAAGAAAAATTTCCACAACGTTGTTTATCAAGAAAATTGATATGTTGTCTTTCTAGGTAATATAATTCTTGAAATTTTATAGCGTCAGAGTTTAAATCTTTGAATACATCTTCAATCTCTTTATTAGAATCTGATGGCTCTAAGGAAGAATTATCAATTAAAATAGAAATACAATTTTCCA
>QCTA01000065.1 GCA_003211335.1 Prochlorococcus sp. AG-670-O11
AAAACATGGGGGACCATATTATTTATGATTGCCATACATTTATTATCCTTAGTAGCATTACAACCACAGTTTTGGAGCATGCCTGCAGTAACGTCATTATTTTTCTTTTATTGGTTAACTGCATGTCTTGGAGTAACTTTAGGTTATCATCGTTTGCTTTCTCACAGATCGTTTGTTGTTCCAAAATGGTTAGAGAGATTTTTTGCTACGTGTGGAGCTATCAGTTGCCAGCATGGTCCAATAGATTGGGTTGGTTTGCACAGACATCATCATTCATTCTCGGATACAGTAGTAGATCATCACAATAGCAAGAGAGGATTTTGGTGGAGCCACATGGGTTGGATGTTTAAAGATGTTGAGGCATTAAAAGCTGTCCCCAAATTAAGTGCTGATTTAATTAAAGATCCATACTATAGATTTCTTAACAAGTACTTTCTCCTTTTACAGGTTCCTATTGGCTTATGTTTGTATGCGATGGGGCAAAAATTAGGTGTTGGAGGATGGGGATTAGTATTGTGGGGAATACCTCTAAGACTTGTAGTGGTTTATCATATTACTTGGTTAGTCAACTCAGCTACTCATTGTTGGGGTAAAGCTCCTTTTGAAAGTGGCGATGAATCAAAAAATAATGCGTGGGTTGCAGCTTTAACATTTGGAGAAGGGTGGCATAATAATCATCATGCATTTCCTAATTCAGCTAAACAAGGATTATTTAGAGGTCAGATTGATTTAACATGGGAACATATTAAGATTCTTGCCAAATTAGGGTTTGCAAAAAAAGTAAAATTACCCTCAAGGTCTTATTATTAAATACATAAATAAATATTTTCATGGCTAAAAGAGTAAAAGTAGTTCTAACAGAATCAATTTCAACACTTGGTAGAGATGGTGATGTTGTAGAAGTAGCACCAGGTTATGCAAGAAATTTCTTATTACCATTTGGTAAAGCAGCTAATGTGACTCCTTCAATTCTTAAACAAATTGAACGAAAAAGAGCAAAAGAAAAAATTGCTGCAGAGAAAGTTAAACAAGAGGCTATTGACTTTAAAACAGCATTAGCAACTATTGGTAGATTTACAATCAAAAAACAAGTTGGTGAAGATGGAGTACTTTTTGGAACTGTTACTAATGGGGATGTTGCTGAAGCTATAGAGACAGCAACGAAAAAAGCGGTTGATAGAAGAGACATAACTGTCCCAGATATTCATAATTTAGGTTCTTTTATTGCGAAGATAAAACTACATCAAGAAGTAAGTGCGGAAGTAAACATTGAAGTAACAAGTTAATAATTTAGTTGCATTATTTGGAAAAGTAGTCAGAGTATATATCTAAGTCTTCAAATATATGGTTTCAGTTCCTTTTCCTAATAATGGGTCTAATAAAAATTTAAAAAAAGACTTTAATAATGAAAACGCTGGTTTAGTACCTCCACAAAATATTCAAGCAGAAGAAGCTGTTTTGGGAGGTATCTTACTTGATCCTGATGCGATAGGAAGAATTGCAGACTTGATTAAACCGGAAGCCTTTTATATTAATGCACATCAAGAGATATATAAAACAGCCTTAATGTTACATACCCAAGGCAAACCTACAGATCTAACATCAATGAGTGCATGGCTTGCTGACAATGGATCACTTGAAAAGATTGGGGGCAATACTAAATTAGTAGAACTTGTAGAAAATGTTTCTTCCACAGCCTCAATAGAACAAGTTGCGAATTTAATTAGTGATAAATTTATAAGGAGACAATTAATCCGATCTGGGAATGAGGTTGTTCAACTAGGATTTGATCAAACACAAGAAACTAATGAAGTATTAGATAAAGCAGAACAGAAAATTTTTGAAATTAGTCAAGAAAAACCTACAAAAGGTCTCACCCAAGCTGCAGAAATTCTTACAAGTACTTTTAATGAAATAGAGTCCAGGTCATTAGGAACATCTGTGGGCCTAGGATATCGCGATAAATTATTGAGGGGACGAAGAGCAATGGCTCATCTAATTCATCTTTGGCATGAGAGAAATGGTTGGTCTCACAGGGTTTTACCCTTGCTGTCTGAAATACTTGATTTAGGAAGAGTACATAATTCTCAGATTTCAAATCTAAGGAATGGCAAGTTATCATCACCTGGCCCGGAGGTTTTTCTTGCATTAGCACAGGTTAATACGATTCTTGATCAAGGAATAGAAACGATAAGGGATCAATTAGAAAAAAATCATCCAGAATTATGGAGATCATTACAAGATTCTGCTCTCCCATTAAAAAATGATTCTGGCAAACCATTATCAGCCGGGGAATTATTTGAAATTTTTTCTGGTTTGAAACCTCTCCCATCATCATTTGATTGGTATATAGAAGATTATGAAGCGTCTATGTTAAGTGATGCTCTTTCTGATCATTTTTGTCAAAATAGACCATGGAGATCTTGTAAAAT
>QCTA01000066.1 GCA_003211335.1 Prochlorococcus sp. AG-670-O11
TATTCAGATGGTCAATACTTTACATGTTTGGTATTTGTCTGTTGCTATTGATTTCAAGAAGTCAACTTTCTGTGAATTTTGAACATCAGTCTATGCAAATTTTTTTATCATTAAAGTCATACTTTAATTATTAGATTGATGTAAAGTATAAGAGGATAAATTCTAGTTTGATGAATTATATACAAATTAAGGATCTTTCAAAATCATATTCTGATATTCAGGCATTAAAAGACTTATCAATGGAAATTAATGCTGGGACATTATTTGGAATCTTAGGCCCGAATGGTGCAGGTAAGTCTACTCTCATAAAAATACTAGCTACTTTAGTTGAACCAGATGGTGGAGAGGTTTTTGTAAATAATATAAATTTAATTAAAAATCCAAGAAAAATTAGAGAATTAATCGGTTATGTGGCTCAAGATATTGCTCTCGATAAAATCCTTACAGGGCGCGAATTATTAGATTTTCAGTCGGATTTATATCATATGAAAAAAAAGGAAAAATACGAAAGAATCAAATTATTAATAAATCAATTAGAGATGAATGATTGGATTGATAGAAAATGCGGAACATATTCAGGAGGAATGAAAAGAAGAATAGATTTAGCAGCAGGCCTTTTACATTTGCCCAAAGTTTTAATATTAGATGAACCAACGGTAGGTTTGGATATTGAAAGTAGAAATATAATTTGGCAACTTTTGAAAGATTTGAAGAATGATGGCATGACTATTATTTTAAGTAGTCATTATCTTGATGAAATAGATAAATTAGCCGATAGTTTGGTAATAATTGATGATGGGAAAGTTATAGATCAAGGAACACCTTCTCAACTTAAAAATAAATTAGGAGGAGATAGGATAACCTTAAAAGTAAGAGAATTTAGTACTCATGAAGAGTCTAAAAAAATAAGTGAAATTTTATCTTCAATTGATGGAATTAGTCAGATTATCATAAATAAGGCTCAAGGTTATTCAATAAATTTTGTAGTAGATAAGGAAAAGGATTTGCTCACAAAACTAAAAGTAGAATTAGCTTTTTCAAAGTTTGAAATTTTTTCTCTTGCGCAAAGTCAACCTAGCTTGGATGATGTATATCTACAGGCGACTGGTAAAACATTATTAGATGCTGAAATTTCCATGACAGGTAAAAGAGATCTAAAAAAAGAATCGAAGCAATCAATGAGATAAAAATAATAAATTTTTTTTATAACTAATTATAATAATGATTAAAAGTTCTTAAATAATGGAATTAAAACAATATAATTTATTTTTTTTATATCAGGAAACTGTTGCTTTAACCAAAAGATTATTTATCCAATTAAAAAGAAGACCTTCAACTCTTTTAGCGGGCATATTGCAACCTATAATTTGGCTCTTTTTATTTGGAGCTCTTTTCTCAAAAGCTCCTGAAGGTTTTCTACCAGGAGTTGATTCTTATGGAAATTTTTTGGGAGCAGGACTAATTGTTTTTACTGCGTTTAGTGGAGCGTTGAATTCAGGCTTGCCTTTAATGTTTGATAGAGAGTTTGGCTTTTTAAATAGGTTACTTGTCGCACCTCTAGCGAGTAGATTGTCTATTGTTTTATCCTCATTCTTTTACATAAC
Organism: Prochlorococcus sp. AG-670-O11; assembly: GCA_003211335.1. Next base: position 1,605 of record QCTA01000066.1, read on the forward strand.
TATTCTGAGTTTTGTTCAAAGTATTGTGATAATGATTGTTTCATTTGTTTTGGGTTATGGATGGCCTGACTTTTATGGGTTAGGAATTGTTTTTACAACATTAATACTATTGGTACTCTTTGTGACATCAATAAGCCTTTGTTTAGCTTTTGTTTTACCTGGTCATATTGAATTAATTGCTCTTATATTTGTAATAAATTTGCCTCTTCTTTTTGCAAGTACTGCATTAGCACCTATTTCTTTTATGCCAAATTGGTTAGGGTGGCTAGCCTCCTTAAATCCATTAACTTTTGCGATTGAACCTATCAGGATTGCATATACTCAAACTATGAATTTAGATGTGGTGGCTTTACAAGCACCATATGGTGACTTAACTTGTAAGAGTTGTATCTCGATTTTATTTTCTTTAACAGTTGTTTCCTTGATTATTATAAGACCGCTGTTAAATAGAAAATTAAATTAATAAACTTATGTTTTTAAAAGATCATCTAAAAGATACTTACCAAAAAGCATCTTTTGATAAAAATTATTTGATGTTAGAAAATATAATTAATAGATGGGCACATAGGTTTGGACCTGAATCTTTAAATGAACTTT
>QCTA01000067.1 GCA_003211335.1 Prochlorococcus sp. AG-670-O11
CCTTTAGTATTAATTAATATTCATCGCGTTACACAGGGTGGACTTACTATATTTAGTTTGTCATTATTAAACCAATAAAAAAATTCTTAATGGTTTGCGTAAGCAACAATAAGTCATATCTTAAATCCCAATATTTAAAGATTATTGGCCAAAAAACCTTAAGAGGGAAGGTAAAAATAAGTGGTGCAAAGAATTCTGCTTTAGTATTACTTGCGGCATCATTACTAACTGAAGAAAAAATCATATTAGATAATGTTCCTCTTCTGACTGATATTGAGAAAATGGAAAATATACTTAAGAATTTAGGAGTTGAATTACATAATAAAGATCATCAATTAATAATTGATTCAAAGAATATATCTATACAAGAACTTCCATATGAACTTGTAAATGGATTAAGAGCTAGTTTCTTTTGTATTGGAGCATTATTAACAAGATTTGGGGAAGCTTCAATACCTTTACCTGGTGGGTGCAATATTGGTGAAAGACCTATCAACGAGCATATAAACGGGCTAAGGGCACTAGGTGCAGAAATTATCATTGACAGAGATGTCGTAAAAGCAAAACTAGTCAAGAAGAAAAGTAAACTATTTGGTGCAAATATCAGATTAAATTGTCCAAGTGTTGGGGCTACTGAAACGTTAATAATGGCGGCATCCTTAGCAGAGGGCAGAACTGTGATAGAAAATGCAGCAAGGGAGCCTGAAATTCAAGATTTATGTCAGATGTTAAATAAAATGGGAGCAAAAATTTATGACTCTGGTAAAGAAAAAATAATTATCGATGGAGTGCATAAACTTCATGGTTGTACCCATAAAGTAATCCCAGATAGAATTGAAGCAGGAACTTTTTTAATAGCTGCTGCTGCAACTTCATCTTCAATTACAGTTTCTCCAGTAATTCCAAATCACTTAGAGGCAGTATTAAATAAGCTAGAAGAAAGTGGTAGTAAAATAATAATAAAAGGAAATTCGATCTCAATAAATGGTAATAAGATTAAAGCAGTAGATATAAAAACCGCTCCATTTCCAGGATTCCCTACCGACTTACAGGCGCCATTTATGGCACTAATGACTATAGCTAAAGGGAGATCTAAGATCACTGAAACAATTTTTGAAAATAGAATGAATCATGTTGAGCTTTTAAATCAAATGGGGAGTTCTATAACATTAAAAAATAATATAGCTTACATAAATGGAGTTCAAAAATTAAGAGGAAGGACATTAGTTGGATTAGACTTAAGATCTTCAGCTGCTCTTGTAATCGCAGCTTTAACCTCTAACAGTATTAGTTATGTATATGGACTTGAACATTTAGATAGAGGTTATGAAAATTTTGAATTAAAGCTATCTGGTTTAGGAATTAAAATCAAAAGACAAAAAACAAAAAATGCAAATATAATTGATGAACAAAATTCTAAGTTAAAAAAAAATTTATCTGAAATAAAAGCGGCTTAATTTTATTTTTATATGTAAGCTACGTTAATCAATGAAACACAACCAATAAAGAGGAAGGATAATATCAAAAAACGAACAGACCAATATTTGTTTAATCCACTAATTTTTAGATCATTCATACCCATGTACCACCATTAGTACTGAAGGCAGTGAAAATAGCTACTGCAATAAATAAATATGGCGCTAGTTTGAATGATAATTTTTGAGTTTTACTTTTTGTTTTAATTCCAGACATGGTTTTACTTTCAGTACTAAGAAATATAACACAATATTACTATCTGTGAAGCCTAATCTGCAAAACAAGCCTTTGAAACTATAATTTGAGTCAGATATGTATCAAAACTGTAGCCTAAAGCTATATTTTCCAATCAATTCCTAATCTAATGTGTTTAATTTAAGATTTCTTTTTATTATTATTTTTTTCTACAACTCATTTCTATAAAGCAGAAAAAGTAGTCAAGGCATCAATTATTGTTATAGTTATATAAGTTAATTATTTTTAGAGAGACTTGGGAGCGTGGTGGAATTGGTAGACGCACCGCACTCAAAATGCGGCACCTTCGGGTATGTCGGTTCAAGTCCGACCGCTCCCACTTTAATGAATACTTATAGTAGATTTGATATATCCTTCAATAGAGGCCATGGATGTTGGTTATGGGATGAAAAAGGGAAAAAATATCTTGATGCTGTTGCCGGTATAGCAACATGTAGTTTAGGGCATAGCAATAGAGTCTT
>QCTA01000068.1 GCA_003211335.1 Prochlorococcus sp. AG-670-O11
ACAATAAATGTTGGTTTTTTAATTACTTCTTTCACATATGTCGCGACCTGATCTTTCCAAAGATGACTTGAATACTTTACATCTGTTGGCTTAGGACTTTTTCCAAAACCCAAGAGATCTATTGCATGAACCTCATATTTATGACTCAAAACAGGAATATTAAAACGCCAATGATCAGTGGAGGCTCCAAAACCATGTATCAACAAAATTGCACATGATTTTGGACTTTCCTCTTTAGGTTTTGTAGTAATAGTGTGTATTGGATAATTCAAAAAATTCCAAGCATAATTTACCTCATCACTTATAAACGCTGATTTTTCCATTTAACAATATATTATTTTAATGATTCTAATAAAATTATTCGTTAAAGAAGACCTACTGGATCAGCCGCAACATCATCTGAAATTTTATTATCACCGCCAGGGGGCTTATCTTTCAAAACAATTCTTAAAAGAACAGGAGCGAGGAATGTCGTTCCAATGACCATTAATAAAATTGCTGCCTCAAGTGATGGTGTTAAAAGCTTAGCGCTCGTTCCCAATCCAAGAAAAATTAATCCCACTTCTCCTCTAGGCATCATTCCTAAACCTACAACTAATCTATTTGTAGGCTTATCACTTGAAAAAACCCATCCAGCAGCAATTTTTCCAATAATTGCCACAACTAATAAAAATCCTGCTACTACAAGAGCAGACCTACTTGATGGATCAAGTGGATTAATAACTGATAAATCCATACCAGCACCTACCAGAACAAAAAAGATAGTCGCGAACAATGAAACCAATGGCAAAACTGATTGCTGGATAGCATGGTTATTTTTAGAACTACTAAGAATTAAACCAGCAGCAAAAGCCCCTAAAGCTGCCTCGAGACCTATTGCTGTAGCGACAAAACAACATAAAACAAGTATGACAAAAGATGCAACAACTACTGCTCCAGGTGCTTTCAACCTATCAAGAAGCCAATCAAATCCAGGAGCAGCTGTACGGCTTAATGCAATAGCAGCAATTACAAATACAACTGCTGCTGCTACTAATTTAACTATTGGAGCTATTTCTAAGGAGCCTCCAGCAGCAAGAGCTACAACTACTGCAAGAATTACTATACCTAAAATATCGTCTAAAACTGCGGCTCCAATAACGATTTGACCTTCCCTTGTTTTCAAATATCCTAATTCGCCGAAAACACTTGCTGTAATACCTATGCTTGTAGCGGTCATTGATGCTCCAGCAAATACTGCTGGTATAAGATCCACTTGGAAAATGAACATTAATCCAAAAGTACCAAAAGCAAAAGGCAAAATTACGCCCGCCATAGCGACAGTAAAAGCTTGGGCACCAACTGCAACTAATTCCTCTAATTCACTTTCTAATCCTGTTAAGAAAAGAAGCGCGTACAGTCCCAGTGTTGCTACTGCTTGAAGAGAGGGGAAACTCTCAAAATAGACGTCAGGAACAACTTCTGGCGGTATTGATGCCAACGAGCTTATTACGTTTACCAATCCTTGATTTAATTCTGTATGAGCAGAGGGTGGTATTAATAAATGAAAACCAGATGCTCCTATAACAACTCCTGCTAAAAGCTCTCCAACGATGGTAGGTAAACTAAGCCTAACTAATACTTCTGCTAATGCTCTGGCAGCTAAAAATATCAATAGAAATCTTATTACTCCGATGAGCGTCTCAGCAACTTCTAAATCATGTGCACTTAATTCAGCAAGTAAAGGATACATTTTAAATGCGAGAAAAATTAAACTATCTAATTGGAAGATAGTTTATGGAGGGCCCAGTTTACCAAGTATGTAAAAAAAAGCAAAAATACTCAACAAGTGTGGATCTGAAGTTACAACAAAGAATTTATAAAAAAACTGGCTAGTCTCTTATATATGTCAAATCTAATGAATTCCAACGAACCCTTTGATCTACGCTTGCCTACTCCAGGCTGCTACCTAGATCCCGAGAAAGCTGGCATGGATTCTGATGCACTTTTCAAGGGAATGACAGAGCACTTATTCTTTACCCTTGGCAAATTAGCAACTTCCGCTAGTGCTCATGACTTATACATGGCTTTGAGTTACGCAGTTAAAGATAGATTAATGACAAGATATTTAGCCAGCCAAGAAGTAATAAGAAAAAAGCCTCAAAAAACAGTTGCTTATCTATCAGCAGAATTTTTAATTGGTCCACA
>QCTA01000069.1 GCA_003211335.1 Prochlorococcus sp. AG-670-O11
CGCTATCAGCAAAAACTATTGAACAAGTAAATTCAGCGAAGTCATTTTTTGATTCAATGCCATTCCCTGTTCATATTCAGTGGACAAATTCACCATCAGTGATTGAACTATTAAAAAATCAAGAAAAAAATGGATTAGAATTACTTGGAACTCCCGGGAAAGGGTGGGCAGTATGGCAAGGAATAGGGGTTGCAACAAGAAAGTCTGATGTGGTTGCTTTATTTGATGCTGACATAAGAACCTTTAGCCCATTGTATCCATCTAGAATGATTCTTCCCTTATTGGATGATTCATATGGAATTTCATATGTAAAAGCATTCTATAGTCGATTATCATTAGAAACTAATCAATTACAAGGAAGAGCCACAAGATTATTTGTTGGCCCATTATTGGCAAGTTTAGAGCAGTTAGTTGGCAATGGTCCATTTTTACAATATTTACAATCATTTAGATATCCTCTTGCTGGTGAATTTGCTTTTACAAAAGATTTAGCAATGAATTTAAGAATTCCATGTGATTGGGGATTAGAGATAGGTCTACTTTCAGAAGTTTATAGAAATGTCAGAACCTCAAAAATAGCGCAAGTAGACCTTGGATTATTTGATCACAAACATAAAACCATAGGATCTTCATCCAAGGAAGGGCTGCAAAAAATGTGCACAGAAATTCTTTCTAGCGTATTAAGAGGACTTATGGAACATCAAGCTCAGACTCTAACAAGCACTCAATTATCTACTCTAGAAGTGCTTTATAAAAGAGTAGGAGAAGATAGAGTTAAACAATTTGGGTTAGATTCGGCAGTTAATAAGCTTCCATATGACAGGCATGAAGAGGAATTATCTGTTCAAAAATTTGCAAAACTATTAAGACCTGCAACTCAAGGTTATTTAGCAAATCCAACAACTCAACAACTTCCTAGTTGGTCAAGAGTACTTTCATGTGAAAATAAACTTCAAGAGGATTTAGCATATGCGGGTTCTAAAGAAATAAATTCAACCAAAAAAGAATTAAAGATTTGTTAATTAATTGTGAGAAAAGAGGAGGTCTAGTAAGTCATAGAAGATTATCTAATGGTGAAGATAAACCATATGAATTAAATATTAGTTGGTGGAGCGCAATGGAGGATTCCGGTAGAGATTCAAATCGTTTTCAATATGAAAGGTTTTTGTTAACGCAATTACTTGTGATGTCACTTAAAGGTATCCCTGCTTTTTATCTACCAGCATTGCTGGCATCAGAAAATGATATAAAAAGTTTTTCAATGACAGGACAAAGAAGAGATCTAAATAGGGAAAAATTTAAGTCTGAGAAACTTTCTGCAATTTTTAAAAATCCTGAATCAAATGCTAATAAAAATCTTAAATATCTCAGGAATGCAATGGATGTTAGAGCGAAATTACCCCAATTTCATCCTCAGTCTCAGATGGAATGCTTATCTAAAAGTAGAGGAGATATTGTTGTAATTAAAAGGGGTATTGGTTCAAAAGCAGTTTTTACTATTCACAATATGACAGATAATAAAATCAACTATAGATTAAGTGATAATGAATTTACAGAATTCATTAATAATGATCCGAATATGCAGGATTATCTAACAACGAATAAATTTAATTCAAATAATATTGAACTTGATCCTTTTCAAGTTATTTGGCTTGGGTTTTTAACAGATGATTGAAAATTCCACCTTATGGGTAGTTAGTGATGTTGATGGAACATTAATGGATCATTCTTATGATTTAACTCCAGCTAAAGAAACTATAAAATGGCTTCAAGAATTATCTATCCCAGTAATACTTTGCACTAGTAAAACTGCCGCGGAAGTAAAGGTTATTAGAAAACAACTCAATTTAAATGATCCTTATATAGTCGAAAATGGAGCAGCCATATATGGTGAATCATTAAAGAAGGTAAATGGGGAGATTATTCTTGGAGAAAAATACGAAATACTTGAAGATATTTTAAGTAGCATTTCTTATGAAATTAATTACGATTTGGTACCACTTAATAACATCTCTGATGAAGAAGCAACAGTACTAACTGGATTAAAAGGTAATTCTTTAGAATTAATGAGGGATAGACATTGGAGTATGCCATTTTTAAATCCCCCTGAATCTAAGGAAGAAGAGATTAATAATTGTTGTAAAAGATTTAATGTAGAAATCTTTAGAGG
>QCTA01000070.1 GCA_003211335.1 Prochlorococcus sp. AG-670-O11
TAAAAAAACTTACTTTTATGGTTATTTACCTTGTAATATCCATACTGAACATTTTAAGTTAACCCTTACCAGCAGACACAGAACTTTATTAAAATTTTATTATGAGAATTCGTTCTTTTTTAGCTTTTGTTATTTCACTTTGTTTAACTTTTGCTTTTGTCCCAGATAAATCATATGCTTTCTCAGAGAGAGGAAATGCTCAATTTACAGATGTTGTAAACACAGGAAAAGCTAATGATTGTCCTTCGTTAGATTCATCACTTGTCGGATCAATTTCTTTAGGAAATGGAGATTCTTTAAAAGGGATATGCATGCATCCAACAGAGGTATATGTAAAAGTTCCTGGTTCTAAACGAAAAGCAGCAGAATTTGTTGAAACAAAAATTATTAGCCCTAGAAATAACACAACAGTAACAGAGGTATATGGAGATATAGACTCCGGGACATTTACTGAAAAAGGTGGTATTGATTTTCAATTAATTACTGTTCTTACTCCTCAAGGATTAGAGGTGCCATTTGCATTCTCAGCAAAAGATCTAACAGCTGATCTACCCTCATCAATTGAACCAGGTACAGAAGTCAATGGCGCCACATTTACACCTAATTATAGAACAGGAGATTTTTTAGATCCCAAAGCAAGAGCAAAAAATACTGGCGTTGAATACGCTCAAGGTTTGGTTGCCTTAGGGGGAGATGATGAGGAACTTGCTAAAGAAAATATCAAAGTTGATGTTAATGGTACTGGAATAGTAACACTTTCAATTAAAAATGTAGATTCTGATACAGATGAATTTGCAGGTACATTTGTAGCAATCCAACCTTCAGATACCGATATGGGTTCAAAAGAACCTCTTGATGTAAAAATAATTGGTGAGCTTTACGGAAGAAAAGCTTAATTCAAAAAAAAAAGAGAGTTTAATTCCTCTTTTTTTATTTTGTCTTACAAAAACTATAATATGAATTCTCAAGAAGAATCCAAAAAAGATTCACAAGGTTTAATTCCTCCTTATGGAGGAGAATTAAAAGAATTAATTATTAAGGATGAAAAACTTAAATTAAATCTTTTATCTCAGGTATCTTATGAGCACGAATGTAGTGATAGGAATGCTTGTGATGTAGAGCTTTTAATGGTTGGAGGATTTTCTCCTCTAGAAGGATTTATGGATAAAGAAGAGTACAAATCAGTAATTAAAAGCCATAGAGATACTAAGGGTTTACTTTTTGGTTTGCCTATTGTATTTGATACTAATAATGCACAAATCAAAGAGGGTGAAAAAATATTACTCACTTACAAAAAACAAAAATTAGCAGTTTTAGAAGTGAGTTCTATATGGGAGCCAGATAAAGCTGAAGAAGCAAAATTTTGTTATGGAACTAATTCATTGGATCATCCTGCAGTAAAGATGATTTTCAATGAGAGAGGCAGATACTACCTAGGGGGCAAAATTTATGGTTTGGAGCTCCCAAATAGAGATTTTCCATGTAAAACCCCAAAAGAAGTCAGAGAGTGTTTACCTGCCAATTTTGATGTAGTTGCTTTTCAATGCAGAAATCCAATTCATAGAGCTCATTATGAATTATTTACCAACGCATTACAATCGGAAAATGTTTCCTCAAATTCAGTTGTTTTGGTTCATCCCACCTGCGGGCCAACACAACAGGATGATATTCCAGGAAAAGTTCGATACTTGACTTATAAAAAGTTAGAAGAAGAGATTTCTAATAAGAAAATAAAATGGGCGTTCTTACCATACTCAATGCATATGGCAGGGCCTAGAGAAGCTCTTCAACACATGATTATTAGAAGGAATTATGGATGTACTCATTTCATAATTGGTAGAGATATGGCTGGATGTAAATCATCTTCTACTGGTGAAGATTTTTATGGGCCCTATGATGCCCAAAACTTTGCAAATGAATGTGCAGAAGAGTTATTAATGCAAACTGTACCTTCAAAAAATTTGGTATTTACAAAAGAAAAAGGTTACATAACTGCTGAAGAAGCAAAAGATAATAATTTTCAGATAATGAAATTAAGCGGTACAGAATTTAGAAAAAAACTGAGAAATGGAGATTCAATTCCAGAATGGTTCGCATTTAAAAGTGTAGTAGATGTGCTTAGAAAGTCTTAATATTGTTT
>QCTA01000071.1 GCA_003211335.1 Prochlorococcus sp. AG-670-O11
ATACCTGTAGCACTTTTAACCTCTACATTTTCAACTAGTTGAGGTGGGGCTGTACACCAAACATCTAAATCACCATCAGCAATATGATCAAAGCCCAATAATGAAGCTTTTCTTTTCGCATCTTGAAAACTAGTTGAATGACCTATTAGCCCAAACATTGATTAATTTATTAATGTATCTATATATAGATATGAACAATAGCACAGAGCTATTAACTAAATAGATAAAAATTATTTTTGAATAAAGTAATTAAATTTATAAACAAATTAAACTATAGCTGCCATTGCCATTCTTGCAATTTCTCTATTATCCAAACCTATTTCAAGAAGTGTATCTTGGTATGCGATCATGAATTCTTCCATTAATTCTTCTCTATCCATTGCAAGAACTGAAGCATCTTCAGCAACTTGATCTAACATTTTTTTGATTAAAGGAAGATTTACTTTATTAGCTTCCATTAGCTCTTTCTTACAAGTAGCCAAATTTTCTTTTAGCCATTCTTGACCATAATTCAAATGAAGATACTCATCTTTTACAACACCTTGGGTAATTTTTTTCGCAAAAGGATCAGCAACTCTTATGTAAACGTGATATGCAGAAATAGCAAATGCTTCAATCAAAATTGCTTGTATTAATAGACATGTAGTTGTATTGCCTTTCTTTAATGCTACTTGAAAATTGCTATGTAATTTGGAAAAAAATTCTTTAGCAAAAATCATGTCCGCTTGAACACCAAGATTTCTTCCACAAGCGGTAAAGCCTCTTTTATGCTTAAGTTCCATTTTAGCTAGTTTTGTTAATTCTTCTAATTCATTAGGTATTAGTGTTGCTAAAGAAATGTAATTATCATGTGCTTCTTGCTCGCCTTCAATGACGATAGCATTTATTCTGCTGTAAGCATCCTTGTAAGAATCGGTAGTAAAGTCTGGTAAATTTATAGACTTTTCATCAATTGAATTTTTTTTATTAGTTTCGAGTGTTTGCATGACAGTAATCTTTAGCTCATTAAGACTAAGTTTTACACAATTATAGTGAGTTTATTTAAATATGATGAAAATAGTTTCAATTGTTAAACGATAATATTAAATTCACAATGATTATTTACTTTAAATTTGGCCAGTCCGATTTCATAAGATTCATAATTAATTTAAACCAGTGGTTGACTAATAAGGTCTTTAAACTGTTTCCTAACTCTTTGTTGGAGCCTTTACTATCTCCTATAACTCCTGATTTACTTAAATCATCTGTAAACCAAGAAGTTGGAGCATCCCCTTCCAAACTCCAACCTTCGGGAATTTGGTTTTCAATACCCTCACAAGGTCTTTCTTCTCCAACAAGTTCAGATTTTAAAGCCATCATCAAACTTGTTTCAGCTAAGGATGCGTGTAAACCATTCTCAATTTCATTTTTTGGTAATATTTCATTTAACCCATCAACTCCTTTCCATAAAAAACAAGGGAATATTGAAAGTTTAGGTGCAACACTTCTTAATTCTCTTGCTGCTGTATTAAGTAAAGAAATTTGCCCTCCATGTGCATTTAATAATATTAATCTTTTAAATCCCATATCTGCTAACTGAACTCCAACTTCTTTTATTATTAAAGTTATTAATTTTGAAGAAAGGGATAAAGTCCCATCAAACCCTTTATGCTCTGGAGAAAAACCTATATATTGAGTTGGGAGTTTTTTTATAGGTATCTCAGAGGGAATTAATTTTAAAACTTCGCTAAGAATCTCATCAACAAAAATACTGTCTGTGGCCAAAGGCAGATGAGGACCGTGTTGTTCTACCGCTCCAAATGGCCAAATAATTGTTGACCTTATATCTTTTGAAATATTTTTTACTTCGGGCCATGATAAATATTCAAATTCGCTTGGTATTGATTTAAAGTTCATTATTTTTAATTGTGAGTTCTAACATTTAGAATATGTTAATAATAAATTACTTTTATTTTACCTATGAAGGGAGTTAGTGATAAGGATGCCCAAAATGATAAGAAAATGAAGGGCAACAAAATCAATGTTAAAAAACCTCTACAGGTTCTTCACATAAGCAAAAAAGATACTAATAGCGAGAAGGAAGGACTTTTTGATGAAAATCAAAGTATTTCAAAAGAAATCAAAACAGACCTT
>QCTA01000072.1 GCA_003211335.1 Prochlorococcus sp. AG-670-O11
TACTCATATCTATAACGAAATCAGAAGGGCTTTCTACTATGAGTTCGTCTCTAAAACCAATAATCCATTTTTTAAAATCAATATCATCATCAATAGTCCATATTGGAAGAAGGATTTCTATTGGATAAGGATGAGAATCTCCTTCTAAAATATCAAGCGTAAAATTACCAGTATCAGGATCCTTCCAATTATCTGAAAATTCAAGTTTGGTTTTTTTAGGGAATTTTATTTGATTAATCGGATATCTTTGCAATTCCTCCCTTAAAAACTTATAAATATTTTCGGTTGTCCTAAAGCGTATTTTTTTTAATATGCTCTCTAGCTTATTGTCTGATGCGCTAATTATATTTTCTTGGTCTTTAATTTCGTTTCCAAAGTAAATACTCCCAGAAATACTAATCAGTTTTTTAATTTTTTTTAATGCTTTATCTCTTTGATTTCTATCTCTTTTTTTTGAAGGATCAATCCTCCTTTGAGATATCCTGTCAATCCTTTCTGTTTTTAAAAGACCAGGTTTGTCACCCATAACTTTTTCTTCATATGCTAGATACCATCCAATATTGTTAAAAAGTAATTGGATAGGCCAAACCCATTTAGTTTCTGAATACTCTGATTTTTCAAATTTTCCTGAACCTCTAAAGAACTCAAGTTCAATTAAATTTCCTTCCTTTATTGCGTTTTCTATTTTTTCAGTATTTTTTTCATTAGCCATTGACTCACTTTTAGTGCGAGCTGGATCAATTACTGATTTATTAGCAAAGGATCTTACAGGATAATTATTTAAATCAAAACCTGCCCATTTGAATCTTTCTTTTAATTCATCGCTTACTGATGAAACTGTTGGGTCGCTTAATTTGTTTCTTGCTTGATCAACAATCTGGAAAAGATCCTCAAGTCTATTTTTGGAAATTACTGCTGCTCCAAGTCCATATCCATGTCTTACGTTGTCATTCTTTTTCCTGAACCCATAGGGAGTTAAGACTTTTTCTATATCTTTCCTAAGTGTATCTCTGTCTCCTTTGAAATAGATATTTTCTAATTTTGATATGTAGTAATCATGCAAAGTAATATTGTTTATTTTTTCTTCTTCACTTCTAGCGTCATCAAAAGGGTTATGCAAAATGTATCTTATCAACGACATTATCCTTATAAAGGCATCTTTATCTGAATATCTCGATAATCCTCCATTTTGAAAATCAGTATTTACTTTTTTGATTGGTGGCTCAATAGCAATTTTGGACTTTGTTTGATCAATGAAGCCATTTTTCTCCAACCATTTAAGATCTTTCTCAATTTCTAAAATATTTGAATAGCAAGAGCCGCGTAGCTGTTCAATAAAACAAGATGCTTTATAGGCCAAAGAACCTTCTGGAAGAGGATTGCAAATTTCCTCCATTTCGAGTTTAGTTTTTTTGTCAGAAGCTTTAATACCTGGGAAATTAATTAATAGTTGAATTAAATAAAGAAGTCTTTCAAAATCTAAAAGTTTTGAATAACCATGTAATTCTTTTTTGTTTTCTCTATTTTTTCTAAGTGTTATTTTGTTATCAATCCGCAGAAGCTTTTTGTTTATTTCATCTTCAATATCTTCATAAACAGAGGGATCTATATTTATTAAAGCTGCAAAACCTTCTGATAAATCTGGTGCAAAAGTTTTATTTGATAAAGCCGCATTAAATCTTTTAATTACTGAATTATGTACTTTTCGTTCTCTTAATTGATTCCATTCAAGACATACATCAATTGGTGTATTAAACCACCAGCCAATCCATTCAACTTCTTTATCGAAAATAATATTCTGAGTTATTGACAGTCTCCATGGTCTCATTGCAAAGGTCGCATCAAGGATAACGGTCCTATTATTTTTTATATGATCTCGAAGCCTTTCATGAAGTATTGATTCGACTTTATTCCAGCTTCCTTGAACAGTTTCGTCATCATAAAGTTCTTCTCTGATTTGGTCTGTAGATAAAATTTCGGCATTTATAGTCGGGGCAATTTTTTGAGCAAGTGTAGATTTTCCACTTGCGGGTATTCCTATAAACATATGACATCTTAGTTTCTCACTCATTTTTGATAAAAAAATATTTGCT
>QCTA01000073.1 GCA_003211335.1 Prochlorococcus sp. AG-670-O11
CCAGATTCTTTTACAGACTTATATGATTTAAGCCTGTTCACTCTCAAGGAGTATTTGGGATCAATCTTGATTCATTCTTAGATAAGTTGCAATCAGTACCCAATCATTTAAAGATTGATGTGGATGGAAATGAAAATTTAATTCTTTTGGGTTCAAAAGAACTACTAGAAAACAAAACTCTGAAAAGCATCCTAATAGAATTAGATGAAACAAGAGAGGATTATGAATCATCAAAAACTTTAATTCAACAAAGTGGTTTTAACCTTGTAGAAAAAACACATGCAGCAGTTTATAACCAAGGAAAGTATTCCTCTACTTATAACCATATATTTAAAAGATAAAATCTTAGAAAAATTAGAACAATATTGCACCACATAGTGAGGATAGATAACTTATGAAAAAGACTTATAAGATGATATTTTCTAAATACTACTGATAGATTTTAATTAGACCATAAAGTTTCATTTTTCTCCAACCTTGCGCTAATAACATTAATTAAATTTATAAATGTAGTAATAAGTTAGTATTGTTATAATTTTTCTATTTTTAGAATTTAATTTTAGGTCATGAATCAAATCAATGAATCAAATTGGTATAAGATTTGGAACGCAAAAAAACTTGATAAATTAGAAATTATAAACTTAGAAGAATTGATTAAGATAAACGGATTTGACTCTGCTGTAGGGGGATACAGTCCTAAAGAGTGGCTTTTAATGATAAGTTCATTTGTTAAATTATTGAACTTAAAATCTAATACTGATATTTATGAAATTGGGTGTGGTGCTGGGACATTTTTATATTCTATAAAAAAAATAATTGATGTAAATTGTTATGGAATTGACTACAGTTCGTATTTAATAAATATCGCAAAAACTTTATTAAGGGATTCACAATTCAAAGTAAGTGAAGCAATATTAATGCCCTCATTCAAAAAAAAATTTGATATTATTTTCGCACATAGTGTTTTTCATTATTTTCCAAATCAAAATTATGCTTTTGAGGTTATTAAAAAAGCCAACAAACTTCTAAAACCTGGAGGAAAAATTTGCTTACTTGATCTTAACGACAAGAAATACGAAAAAGAATCATTACAAATAAGAATGAATTCATTTATTAATGAAGAAGAATATAAAAAATCCTATAAAGGTCTAGAGCACTTATTCCTTTGCAAAGAGAATTTAGAATTTAATTTAAAAAAATTAGGTTTTAAAGATATTAAGTTTTTTGATCCTGTTACAAAAGGAAATTTCATAAGGAAATATAGATTTAATGTAATGGCTAAAAAGTAAAATCAATCAATTATATTCAGTCATTATATTAGTATTACCAGATCTGTATTTTTTTCCTTTTAATTTATATATATCTGGAGGAACATTTTTGAATTTATCCATATGATATTGTTCATAATAATCACCATCATTTAAAGGGGTATAGGTGAAAAAAATTATAATGCGTTCTTTCTCTGATAAATTTTTATAAGAAGCATGAGCAATATAACTGTCAAAACAAATTAAATCTCCTTTTCTTGTCTCAACCTTTCCTAGTGAGATTTCTTTTTCCTTGATATCTTGGAAATATTCTGTTTTCATATTTGTCATTCTCGGGCCAAAGTAAATACATCCATTATTATCATTAGTATCACATAGGGGTATGGCTACATTAACGTGTTTATTCGTATATTTTCCCCAGCCAGCTGATATATCTTGATGCGTTTTAAATCCCTCCCCTCCTGGGTATTTGAAATTTATCTTATCCTTAAAAATTATAGGTTTTTCTCCTAATAAATCTTCTACAATTTTTAATATTTTTTCATTATGTGCTAATTCATAGAAATATCTATCATATTTAGTGAAGTATTCAATCCTATTTATTTTGTTAATCTTGTTTTCATAAAACTTCCAAATAAAGTCTTTTTTATCTTCCTTTTTAACAAGTTCTAAAACATGACTTCTAATTAAATCTATCTCTTTACTATTAAAAAATTGGTTAAATACTTTTTTCCCAAATGCTTTACTCCA